>NZ_CAJPGQ010000029.1:0-91565 GCF_905339595.1 Burkholderia sp. BCC1977 | reverse complement strand
GCACTCCGTTTCGTGTCTGGCGTGTCTGGCGTGTCTGGCGTGGCTGGCGTGTCTGGCGTGTCTGGCGTGTCTGGCGTGTCTGGCGTGGCTGGCGTGGCTGGCGTGGCTGGCGTGGCTGGCGTGGCTGGCGCGACCGGCTACGCTGCGCAGCCGGCCGGCTCGATGGTCGTGACGAGCGTCCCGCCGCCGACTGCCGTGCCAGCGCCGGCGGCTGCGCCCGCGCCGCGCCCCGTCTACGCCGCCGCGCGCGCGAACGCCGCGAACATCGGTTATGGCGCCCAGCGCGCCGCCGACCCGGGTGCCGTCGCGACCGTCGTCGCCGGTACGACCGCCCCCGCATCGAATCCCGCGCGCACGGCAGCGGCTCGCTTCCCTGCGGGCGCGCCGGCCCCGCGCGCGCCGGCGGCTTCCGCCAACCCTGCCCAGCCAGCCAACCCGCCCCAGGCGGCCACCGCCCCCCAACCGGCGACGCCGCCCGGCCAGCAGGACCCCGACACGATCCGGCGCACGGCCCTCGCGTTCCTGCAGCAGCAGGTCGCGGGCCTGCCGGGCAAGACCACCGCGACCGTCGCGGCCGCGTTTCCGCGCGGGCTCGCCGCGTGCACGACGCTCGAGCCGTTCCTGCCGACCGGCGCGCGCCTGTGGGGCCGCACGACGGTCGGCGTGCGCTGCGCCGGCGAGCGGCCGTGGACCGTCTATCTGCAGGCGAAAGTCGCCGTGCAGGCCACCTATTACGTCGCCGCGCGGCAGATCGCGCCTGGCGAGCCGCTCACCGCGGCCGACCTCGTCGCGCGCGACGGCGACCTGACGGTGCTGCCGCTCGCGGTGATCACCGATCCCGCGCAGGCGGTCGGCGCGACCGCGCTGGCCCGGATCTCGGCCGGGCTGCCGCTGCGCCAGGACATGCTGAAGAGCGCCGCGTCGGTGTCGGCCGGGCAGACGGTGCGGGTCGTCGCGGCCGGGCCCGGCTTCACGATCTCGGCCGAGGGCAGCGCGCTCGCGAATGCGGCGCCGGGCCAGTCGGTGCGGGTCAGGATGGCGGCAGGCCAGATCGTCACGGCGATCGTCAAGGACGCCGGGACCGTGGAAATTCCGCTGTAGGGACGGATCCCGCCGCAAGATTGCAAAGAACTGTTTATTCGGAGAATTTCGGGCTCACGATGCTAAAGTTCGGGCCGACCCGGCCGTTATCTGGGTCATACCGTCCAGGAAACCCATCGTGAAGATCGATTCCACTCCGAACCCGAGCCCACTCGCGTCGACCGGCAACGGCGCGACCCGCGCGCAATCCGGCGCGGCATCGTCGTCGTCCGCGCAGGCGGCCGACGCAGGATCGACCGGCGGCGACACGACCGTGAACCTGTCGGGTCTGTCCGGCCAGCTGCGTTCGCTGTCGGCTTCCGGCAGCGCCGACATCGACACGGCCCTCGTCCAGTCGATCAAGGACGCGCTGAACAACGGCACGTTGACGATCGATGTGAACAAGATCGCCGACGGCGTATTGAATACCGCCCGCGACCTGCTGCAACAGCAGCGCTCGCAAGGCAACTGAGCCGGCCCGGGGCCCGTCACGCCCTGACCGGTCCCCTGGTTTGCCGGCATGCGGACACGCGTGCCGGCGCGACGAGCATGACGCGATGAGAGAAGAGCTGCTGGCCACGGTCAACGACGAACACGCGACGGTCGAAGCGTTCGCGTCCCTGCTCGCTTACGAGGAAAAGGCGCTGACGACGCCGGAGCCGCTTGAAATGCTGCCCGGCATCGTCGAGAAGAAAAGCGCGCTGATCGACCGGCTCGCGCAGCTCGAGCGCACGCGCGACACGCAGTTGTCCGCGCTCGGCTTTCCGGCCGGCAAGAAAGGGATGGACCAGGCCGCCGAGCGCGATGCACGCCTCGCCGGCCGCTGGCAGTTGCTGCTGCAGGCCGCCGAACGCGCGCGCCAGGCCAATGCGACCAACGGGATGCTGATCCGGATCCGGATGGACTACAACGAGCGCGCGCTCGCGGTGCTGCGCTCGGCGCCCGCGCCGGCCGGCGTCTACGGGCCCGACGGGCGCGTGTCGGCGTTGATTCGCTGATTCGCTGATTCGCTGATCGCTGATCGCTGATCGCTGATCGCTGATCGCTGATCGCTGATCGCTGATCGCTGATCGCTGATCGCTGATTCGCTGATCGCTGATACGCCGATACGCCGATACGCCGATACGCCGATACGCCGATACGCCGATACGCCGCTTGCACCGATGATCCGATCACGCCGGCGCACCGACGCGCCGGCTGCGCACCGCGCGGCCCTGCCGCGGCCGCGCGCCCCTTTCCCGTCTTACAGCAGCGGACACGCGGTGACCTGCGTGCCGCGTTCCACGCAAAGCCGTTCGTAGTCGCGCAGGTACGTACGCTCGTCGTCGTCCAGCAGTTCGACATCGATCAGGTCCCAGTCGTAGCCGACCGTCACGATGTTCTCGAACGCCACGGTGTCCGACGCTTCGTCGTCCGCGCGCACGATCACGATGTTCTCGATCCGCACGCCGCCCTTGCCCGGCACGTAGATGCCCGGCTCGACCGAAATCACCGCGTTCGGCACCAGCCCGTACTTCGCGCCCGGCGCGAACCGCACGCCGCCCTCGTGCACGTGGATCCCGACGCCGTGCCCGGTGCCGTGGCCGAAATCGTAGCCGTGGTCGCGGCACACCTGGCGCACCGTCGCATCGACGTCGCCGCCGGTCGCCGTCTTCGGGAAGCGCGTGACGAGCCCCTTGATGCAGGCCTTCAGCGCGACCGTGTAGATCTCGCGCTGCCACGGCTGCGCGACCGTCTCCGGCCGCGTGCGGCGCAGCACGACGCGCGTGCAGTCCGTCGCGAAGCCGGCGTCGTAATACGCGCCGCTGTCGAGCAGCACGAGTTCGCCTTCCGTCAGCTCGACGTCGGCGCTCGCCGTCGTGTAGTGCGCGAACGCGCTGTTCGCGCCGTTCGCCGCGATCGACGGGAACGTCAGCGCGACCGCCGAGCGGGCGCCGTACGCGTCGTTGATCGTGCGGGCCAGGTCGTATTCGGTATGGCGCTGCCCCGCCTCGCCGGCCTTCGCCCAGCGCATCGTCTCGGCGATCGCCGCCGAGCTGCGCGCGAACGCGTCGCGGAAGCGGTCGAGCACCGCCGGCGTCTTGCCGGCCCGCAGCGCTTCGACCGGGTTGAAATCGGCGTGCCGCGCGTGCGGCCACACGCGGCGCACCGACTCGACGAGCGCGCAGTTGACCGATTCGAAGCCGTAGCACACGTGGTCGACCGCGAACTGCGCGAGGAAACGCTCGAGTTCGGCGAAGTCGCGCCGGATCACGTGCAGCGCCGGATACGACGCCAGCTCGACCGGACACCGGTCGCAGCCTTCCGGCAGGAACAGCGCGACCTGCTCGCCGACCGCGAACAGGAAGCCCAGGTGCGACGACGCATTCGGGATGTGATAGCCGCGGCTGTTCAGCAGGTACGCGAGGTCGTCCGACGCGCACGTGAAGAATGCGGTCTTGCCGGGGGTCGCGCCGGTGTGCGCGGCGAGCCGCCGGTTCAGTGCGTCGAGGTTCTGCGCGACGCTCGCGCCGGTGATCGCGTCCGGCAGTTCGAAGATCGGACGCTCGACCACCCAGCCCGGCAGCGCGATCGCGCGGTCGATTTCGCGCTCGACGAGGCTCGTCCAGTCGAGCGACGCCGCCTGCGTCTGCTCGACCAGCCGGTCGCGCTGCGCGACGCTGATCCGCAGCGCGTCGTAGCCGACCCGCGCGAGCCGGCTCGCGTGCGCGACCAGCCAGTCGGCCAGCGCCTGCCAGATCGTCACGTTCATCCCGAGCTTCTCGACGCGCACGCGGGCCGGATCGCACTGCTGTTCGGCCTGCAGGTGATAGCGGCCGTCGACGAACAGCACGAACGGCGGCACGCCGAGCGCCTGCGCGGTCGCCGCGCTCAGGAAGATCCCGCAGCCGGCCGAGCCGTCGAAGCCCGACAGCGCGTAGCGCGGGTTGTTGCGGCGCGGCAGGTATTCGGTGATGTACTCGTCCTGCGACGTGACCACGACCGCGTCGAGCCGGGCGGCGTCGAGCAGGCGCGACAGGCCGGCCTGCGTGTCGGCGACGGACGCGTCATACGCGGGAAGGCCGGAGAAGCTGTATTTCAGTCGATCGATCATCGGATACCCGTTATTGATTGTTGTCGGCGGCCGGCAGCGTCACGCGGCATGGCGCATGCCGGGCGCGACATACCACCCGTGAGCGGACGACGCGCGGCCCGGCGGGCGGCCGGGCCGTGGCGCCGTTCCAGCGGCAGGCACTCGGGGAAATTTTCGTCTCACTTAACTTTGTTTGATGCGTGCGACAGAATCTAGAGCACGCTGAAATTGAGGTCAAGCTAAAATTTTCGTAGGGCTAAAATTCCCGGCAAGGCGCGCGACGGCGGCCCGCCCCTGCCCTGCGCGGCGCCGTCCGGGCGCCACCGCGCGCGGTACAATGCGCCGGCATCGTCGTCCCGACGGCCGGGCTTCGTGCGATTCGCGGAAAACGACATCCCGGCGACAGCACCGCCCCTCCGCTCGCCTTCCGACTCGTTGCCACGAAAGAGATTCATGGATTCAGACATCATGCGTATCGGCCAGCGCATTCGCCGCCTGCGCCGGGAAGCGAAGAAGACGCTGCTGGAAGTCGCGACCGAAGCGAACCTGTCGGTCGGGTTCCTGTCGCAGGTCGAGCGCCATCTCACCGGCATCTCGCTCTCTTCGCTCGTCAACGTCGCGAAGGCGCTGAACGTGCCGCTCGGCACGCTGATCGACCAGCCGCGCCAGGCGCGGCCCGACTCGCGCGCGGGCCGCCGCGAACCGTACGCGGTCGACGCCGCGTCGCAGTGGTACGAGCGGCTGTCCACCACCTTCGACGGCAGCCAGATCAATGCGCTCAAGGTCCGGATGATGGAGGGCTACCGTTCGGAATGGGTCGCGCACGGCGGCGACGAGTTCGTGTACGTGCTGGCCGGCCGGCTCTGCTACACGATCGGCAAGAAGGATTACCCGCTGTCGCCCGGCGATTCGCTGCACTTCGATGCGCGGAAGCGCCATCGCGTCGCGAACGTCGGCGACGGGCCCGCCGAACTGATCGCGGTCGGCACGCTGCCGCTCTTCGACGACGACCGCGCCGAGTTGGGATCCGCGGCGATGAAAATCAGGCTGCTCGCGCGCGATGCCGGCGCGACGCCGGGCGAGCCGCGCGTGAGCCGCCGCGAACCGGCACCGACACGCGAGCGAGCGGACGACGCGGACGCCGCGCAGCCCGCCGACAAGCCAGCCCGCACCGCGGCCAAGACGGCTGCCGGGAAGTCCCGCGCGGCCACCGGCAACCGTCCGGCTGCCGCCACGCCGGCCCGCCGCACCGCCGCCCGCACGAAAAAATAACGGTTGGCGGCCCGGCGGCGCATCGCTCGGCACGGTCCGCACGATTCGCGGGATCGATTCGCGGCCCGGTTGGCGGCCCGGCTCCCGGCCCAGTTCCTAGCCCAGTTCCCAACCCGGTTCCCAGCCCGGTTCGCAACCCAGTTCCCAACCCAGTTCCCAACCCGGTTCCCAACCCGGTTCCCAACCCGGTTCCCAGCCCGGTTCGCAGCCCGGTTCGCAACCCAGTTCCCAACCCGGTTCGCAGCCCGATTCCCAACCCCGACTCCCCCGACTATTCCGCGATCGCCAGCGCCTGCTTCACGGCCTCGACCCGCGCGCGATGCACGGCGTCCTTGATCTGCATCGCATCGTTGCCGACCCCGCGCGCGATCGCGCCCGCGTCGACGCTGCGCGCCGCCACCAGCGCCACGCGCAGCCGCTCGGCCTGCGGATACGGCTGCGTGTCGAGCCCGAGCCGGCCGCGGGCGTCCGATTCGCACGCCTGCAGCATCTCGGCGAAGCGCGCCGGCTTGCGCAGCGCGTCGCTGCGCTCGAAGAACCGCACCAGCGCGGCCGCCCCCATCTCCATCACGCGATGCAGGTTGCCATGCTCGCGCGCGACCACCAGCGCGAGATCGCGGCAATCGTTCGGCACGCGCAGCCGCTCGCACAACGGCTTGATGAGGTCGACGCTGCGGCCTTCGTGGCCGACATGGCGCGGCAGCACGTCGGCGGGCGTCGTCGCCTTGCCCAGGTCGTGCGTGAGCGCCGCGAAGCGCACCGGCAGCGAATAGCCCTGCTTCGCCGCATAGTCGACGACCATCATCACGTGCACGCCCGTGTCGACTTCCGGGTGGTAGTCCGCGCGCTGCGGCACACCCCACAGCGCGTCGACCTCGGGCAGGATGCGCGCGAGCGCGCCGCAATCGCGCAGCACCGCGAACATCCGCGACGGCTTCGCCTCCATCAGCCCGCGCGCGATCTCCTGCCACACGCGCTCGGGCACCAGCGCGTCCGCCTCGCCCGCGTCGACCATGCGCCGCATCAGCGCGAGCGTGTCGTCCGCGACCGTGAAATCCGCGAAGCGCGCGGCAAAGCGCGCGATCCGCAGGATCCGCACCGGATCCTCGACGAACGCGTCGCCCACATGCCGGAACACACGTGCCCGCAGGTCGGCCTGCCCGTCGAACGGATCGATCACCGGGCCGACCAGCGCGCCCTCCGGGCTCACTTCACGCGCCATCGCGTTGATCGTCAGGTCGCGCCGCGCGAGGTCCTCGTCGAGCGTCACGTCCGGCGCGTAGTAGAACTGGAAGCCGTGATAGCCGGCCGCCGTCTTGCGCTCGGTGCGCGCGAGCGCGTATTCCTCCTGCGTGTCCGGATGCAGGAACACGGGGAAATCCTTGCCGACCGGCCGGAAGCCCTGCGCGGCCATCTGCTCGGGCGTCGCGCCCACCACCACGTAGTCGCGGTCCTGCACCGGCACGCCGAGCAATGCGTCGCGAATCGCTCCGCCTACTGCGTAGATGTTCATGGATTCGGTTCGTATTCGGCAATCACGTTGGTTTCGCGGCGCGCGGCATCGATCCAGCGCTGCACCGCCGGCAGCGCCGTCACGCGCGCGGCATACCCGGCCGCTTCCGGCGACAGCGCCGGCGCATACGTGTTGAAGCGCATGACGACGGGCGCATACATCGCATCGGCGATCCCGAATTCGCCGAACAGGAACGGACCGCCCGAGGCCTCGATGCACGCGCTCCACAGCGCGTCGATGCGCGCGACGTCGGCGAGCACATCGGGCGTCGCGCCGCGCCCCGGCATCGATGCGCACACGTTCATCCCCATCTGCGTGCGCAGCGCGGCAAATCCCGAGTGCATCTCCGCCGAGATGCAGCGCGCATGCGCACGATCGAGCGGATCGGCCGGCCACATCGGGAACTGCGGATAACGCTCGGCGAGCGTCTCGGCGATCGCGAGCGAATCCCAGATCGCGACGCCGTGGTCGTCGATCAGGCACGGCACCTTGCCGTTCGGCGAATATTCGCGGATGCGCGCGGCCGTGTCGTCGCGGCGCAGCTCGATCGCGATCTCGTCGAACGGGATCCCGAAATGCGCGAGCAGCAGCCACGGCCGCATCGACCACGACGAGTAATTCTTGTCTCCAATGACGAGTTTCATGGCGGTGTTCCGAAAAGCGAGAAAGTGAATGACGGAAGCGGCGGCCCGCGACGCCTAGCGGCGGCGCGAGCGGAACCAGTCGAAGCGGGAGCGCCGCGCGGCGTGGCCGAGATACGCGGGCGCGATGCTCTCGAGACTCGCGGGCGAGATCCCGAGTTCCGGCGCGAGCGGCCCGGACAGCACGTTCGGCACCGACATCGACGCGAGATTGTCGCGCGTGATCACCGGCTCGCCGGGCAGGCATTCGAACACGCCCGCCTGCAGCCGCGCGAGCGCGTCGGGCAGGCGCACGATGCGTGCCTGCCGGCCGACCAGCGTGCCGCAATAGCGCACCAGCTGCTCGAGCGTGTAGACGGTCGGGCCGCCCAGCTCGTAGGTCTTGCCGTGCGCGGCCGCGAGATCGAGCGTGTTGACGAACGCGCGCACCACGTCGCCGACGAACACCGGCTGGAAGCGCGCGTCCGGCATCGCGAGCGGCAGCACGGGCAGCGTGCGCTGCAGGTTCGCGAACGTGTTCAGGAACGCATCGCCCGGGCCGAACACGACCGACGGGCGGAAGATCGTCAGCGCGAGCGAATCGGTCGCCGCGACCACGTGCAGCGCGGCCTCGCCGTCGCCCTTCGAGCGCTGGTACATGCTCGGGCCGTGCGAATCGGCGCCGAGCGCGCTCATGTGCAGCACGCGCCGCACGCCGACCTCCACGCACGCGGCGGCCAGCGCGGCCGGCAGCGCGACGTGCGCGCGCTCGAACCCGGGCCCGTACGGCGTGCCGCGGCCGCCGTGCAGCACGCCGACGAGATTGACGGCCGCATGCGCGCCGGCGACGAACCGGGCCAGCGTGCGCGTATCGAGCGCGTCGAGCTCGACGATTTCGACCGGCAGCATCTGCAGGTGGCGCGCATGCTCGCGCCGCCGCGTGCCGATCCGCACCTGCTTGCCGGCGTCGATCAGCGCATTGACGAGCCGGCTGCCGATAAAGCCGGTGCCGCCCAATAGCGCGACGGTCTGGCGATCCATGGTTCGGGTCCTCAAAAGAACACTGCCGCGTCTCGCGCGGCAGTGTGAAGATTGCGGATCAGGGCGAGATCATGCCTAGACGTTTCTTCAACGACTGCGGTTTGCCCTCGAAGAGCGCCGCGTAGTAGACGGTATTCGACAGCACGTTCTTCACGTACTCGCGCGTCTCGTTGAACGGAATCGTCTCTGCGAAGATCGCGCCTTCGACCGGCTGCGTCAACACCTGGCGCCACTGGCGCGGCCGGCCCGGGCCCGCGTTGTAACCGGCGGTCGCCAGCACCGGCGAGCTGTCGAAGTTGTTGTAGATGTCCGCCAGGTACCAGGTGCCGAGCTGGATGTTGGTATTGATGTCGTGCATCTGCGCACGCGTGATCGTGCCCATCCCGAGCTTCTTCGCGACGAGCTGCGCGGTGGCCGGCATCAGCTGCATCAGGCCGCCCGCGCCGACCGACGAACGCGCGTTCGTGATGAAGCGCGACTCCTGGCGGATCAGCCCGTACGCCCATTCGATGTCGAGGCCCGACGACTGCGCGTAGCGCTCGACGATGTCGCGGTACGGCGACGGGTAGCGCAGCGTGAAGTCGTGCTCGGCCTTCGTGCGGTCGGCCGTGTTGACCGCGCGGTCGAGCAGGTCGATGCGCTTGCCGTATTCGGCGGCCGCGAGCAGCTGGCGATCGGTCATCCCGCGCAGCGGCCAGTTCCATTCGCGGTTGCCTTCGAGACGCAGGTTCAGCCCGTAGAAGCGCTGCGCGAGCGCGAAGCCCGGGATCTTGCTCATCGCGTCGATGTCCGCGTCGCTCACCTTGGTGCGCGGCGGGATCGACGTGCGCTGGCCGAGCTCTTCGCCGGCGAGCTGCCCGTAGAAGTTGAACTGGCCCGCGACCTGCTCGAATTCCTGGTTCGCCTGCAGCGTGTCGCCGCTCTGCTTGAGCGCGCGCGCATGCCAGTAGATCCATGCCGGATCGTCGCGCAGCGACGGCGGCATCTGCTCGATCGACCAGCGCACCATCGGCCAGTTGCCGGCGAGCAGCGCGGCGCGCGTGCGCCATTCGTAGCCCGAATTCGACAGCGGCGCGTTCGCGGATTTCGCATACCAGACCGACGCGAGCGGCGAACGCTTGATCGCACCCTGGTAGCCGATCGCGCCCCACGCGATCGCCTGTTCCTGCTTCGTCAGCGAGCCGGCGACCGACGTCAGCATCCCCGCCGCCGCGTCCGGATCGTTGCGCGCCATGCGGCCGAGCGCGATCAGCGCGAGCTGGTGCGATGCCGCGTCGGCGCCGACGCCGCGCGCGAGGTACAGCGGCGGCGCGCTGGTCGCCTGGTCGAAGCCGACCGGGCGCGGGCCGAGCGCGTCGACGATCTTGCCGCCGAGCGTCGTGTAGTTCTGCTCGTACGCGAGACGCGCCTGCTGCCACACGTCGTCGCTCGTCAACTGCTGGTTGACCGTCAGCGCCGTAATCAGGTCGACACAGGCGTCGCCGTAGTATTTCGGCTCGACGAGCAGCGCGCGCGCCGCATCGGCGACGTTCTCGCCGCGTGCCGCGCGCGATTCGAGCGCGTAGCACTTGACCTGCGTGTCGTCGTCGAGCACGAAGCGCTTGTACTGGTCGTCGAAGGTGCGCCAGTCGTGGCGCGCGCCGAGCACGAGCAGGTAGTCGTTGCGCATGCGGTCGGCGATCGCCTGGCCATCGTAGCGCTGCAGGAACGACTGCACGGGTGCGTCGGGTGCATCGACACGCGCGCGGCCGGTCGAATCGAACAGCTGCGGCTTGATCTGGAAATACTCGACGTAGGACGGGACCGGATAGTTCGGGATCATCGACGCGAGCTGCGCGGCCTTCGCGGCGTCGTTGCGGCGCGCGGCTTCGCGCAGCTGCACGAAGATCTGGTCGTCCCCGGCGAGCGTGTCGTCGTTCGGGGCGGCGCACGCGGCGGTGCCCGCGACGAGCGCGACGGCCGAAAGCGTGAGCGCGACCGCGCGATATACTCGGAAAAGGCTGTTCGACATCGTTTTGAATGGAGCACGAAGTGAGCGAAAGCATAGCATGCAACCCTGTGCCGAACCCGAAGGTTGCACTGCGCAAAACGCTGTCCGGCGCGCGTCGCGACGCCGCGTCGCAGCCCGCCGCGAACGCCGCGCTCGACGCGCGGCTGCGCCTGTTGCTCGAACGGCTCGCACCGCGCACGGTCGGCTTCTACTGGCCGCTGCCGGGCGAATTCGACGCACGCGACGCGGTGCTCGCGTGGTCCGCGGCCGGCCCGGGCCGCTGCGCCGCGCTGCCGGTGATCGGCAAGCGCCACACGCCGCTCGCGTTCCATGCGTGGGATGCGCACACGCCGATGCGCGACGGGCATCACCGGATTCCGGAACCGGCGTCGGGGGTCGTGGTCGTGCCCGACCTGTTGCTGATTCCGTGCGTGGGATTCGATCTGCAGCGCTACCGGCTCGGCTATGGCGGCGGCTATTACGACCGCACGCTCGCGGTGTGGCCGGGCGACACGCTGCCGGTGACGGTCGGCATCGCGTATGAAGCGTGCCGCGTGGAGGCCCTGCCGGCCGAAGCGCACGATCTCGCGATGCGCTGGGTCGTGACCGACGGCGCGCTTTACCCGGCCGCCGGATGACGGGGCGCGCGACGCAGCGCCGGCGGCATGCCGCGCGTCACCGCGTCGATCGTCCCGTTCGCAATCGTTTACAGCGACGCCGCCGCGCGGGCGGCCGTGTCGTAGAGGCCCGATGCGTGGCGCAACAGCTGCGCCGCGTCGCCGATCTGCGCGTTGGTGAGGCCGCTGTCCTTCAGCGTCTCGATCAGGCAATGCTCGCGCACCTCCCGATACTTCAGGCACAGCTCGCGGCCCGCGTCGGTCGCGAAGAAAAACACCTCCTTGCCGCTCTTCTCGCTCTTCACATAGCCGCGCGCGATCAGTTTTTTCAGCGCATAGGTCGCGACGTGCGTATCCTCGATATTGAGCACGAAGCAGATGTCGGCGAGCTTCTTCTTGCGTTCGCGATGGCTGACGTGATGCAGCAGCGACACCTCGACCGCCGTCATGTCCTTCGCGCCCGCGGCCGACATGCAGCGCACCATCCAGCGGTTGAACGCGTTGCCGGCCATGATGAGCCCGTATTCGAGTTCCGACAGCTCCGCGCTCGAATCGGAAACGAGGTGTTCGGATGACACGATCTTGGTCGGAGGACGCTTCATGGAAAGGCGGCGCAAGCAGGATGTCAGGGTGTGCCGAGTGTACGACAGAAGCCCCGGCACGCGAGCTAGGCAAAAACGCTTATTGGTAAGTTATCGATATCTTATTGACAATGTGCGCTAACATTGCCGTCCGAACCGTGCCAGTCCGATGACGCAACCCCGCATTTATCCGCTCGGCGATGCCGCCCTCGTCTGCGAGGTGCCGCCGCCCGCCACGCTCGATTGCCAGCGCCGCGTCTGGGCCGTCGCCGAGGTCGCGCGCGCGTGGCCCGACGTGATCGACGTCGTGCCGGGCATGAACAACCTGACGATCGTGTTCGACGCGCTCGCCGCGACCGCCGAGTCGCTCACGCCGGCGCTGCGCGACGCGTGGGAAACCGCCGACGTCGAGCACGCGGACGGTCGGGAAATCGACATCCCGGTCGAATACGGCGGTGCCGCCGGCCCCGACCTGGCCACCGTCGCCGCGCACACCGGGCTGTCGGCCGACGAGGTCGTCGCGCGCCACGCGGCCGGCGCCTACGTCGTGTTCTTCGTCGGCTTCCAGCCGGGCTTCGCGTATCTCGGCGGCCTCGATGCGTCGCTGCACACGCCGCGCCGCGCGGCGCCGCGACTGGAAGTGCCGGCCGGCTCGGTCGGCATCGGCGGTGCGCAGACGGGCATCTATCCGGCCACGTCGCCCGGCGGCTGGCAACTGATCGGCCGCACGTCGCACGTGCTGTTCGACCCGGCGCGGCCACAGCCCACGCTGCTGCTGCCCGGCGACCGCGTGCGCTTCACCATTGCCGGAGTCGACGCGACATGAGCCAGAACACCGCACCGGGCACGATCGAGGTCGTCCGCGCCGGCCCGCTGTCGACCGTGCAGGATCTCGGCCGCCGCGGCACGCGCCATCTCGGCGTCGCGCAGGGCGGCGCGCTCGACGGTCTCGCGCTCGAAGTCGGCAACCGGCTGGTCGGCAATCGCCCCGACGCGGCGGCCGTCGAAATCACGATCGGCCCGGCCGCGTTCCGCTTCACGCGTGCGACGCGCATCGCGATCACCGGCACCGAATTCGGCGCGACGCTCGACGGCAGGCCCGTATATTCATGGTGGAGCCTGCCGGTCGAGGCCGGGCAGACCCTCGTGCTGCCGGCCGCGAAACGCGGCATGCGCGGCTACCTGTGCATCGCGGGCGGCATCGACGTGCTGCCGATGCTCGGCTCGCGCAGCACCGATCTCGCGTCGCGCTTCGGCGGCCTCGGCGGCCGCGCGCTGCGCGACGGCGATCGGCTCCCGGTCGGCGTGCCGCCGGCCGGCGCCGGCTGCCTCGCGGCCGATGCGCCCGAATTCGGCGTGAAGGCGCCCGCGTGGTGCGCGTTCGTGCGCGTCGACGAACCGCCGCGCCGCCACCGGCCCGCGCATGCGCCGTGGGCGATGCCCGTGCGGGTCCTGCCGGGCCCCGACTACGCGTCGTTCGCGGCCGATTCGCAGCAGGCGTTCTGGGACGAGGAATGGCTCGTCACCGCGAACAGCAACCGGATGGGCTATCGTCTCGCCGGCGCCGAACTGATGCGCGAGCGGCCGGCCGAGCTGCTGTCGCACGCGGTGCTGCCGGGCACGATCCAGGTGCCGCCGAACGGCCAGCCGATCGTGCTGATGCACGACGCGCAGACCACCGGCGGCTATCCTAAGATCGGCACGGTGATCCGCGCGGATCTCTGGAAACTCGCACAGGCGCGGCTCAACCTGCCGATCCGCTTCGTGCGCACGACACCCGACGCCGCGCGCGCCGCCCTGACCGCGGAACGTGCCTATCTGCGTCAGATCGACGTCGCGATCGAGATGCGCGAGGAAACGCGCCGCCGCGCGCAATCGCGCGCGGCGTGACAATGGCGGAAGCAGGACGAAGGACGCGCCACGTCATCAGTGGACGAGGAACATCATGGAAATCGATCTGAATGCCGATCTCGGCGAAGGATGCGGATCGGACGAGGCGCTGCTCGACCTCGTCACGTCGGCGAACATCGCGTGCGGCTGGCATGCAGGCGGCGCCAACGCGATGCGCGACTGCGTGCGCTGGGCCGTGCAGAAAGGCGTGTCGATCGGCGCGCACCCGAGCTTTCACGATCCGGAGAATTTCGGCCGCAAGGAAATGCAGCTGCCGGCCGGCGACATCTACGCGGGCGTGCTGTACCAGCTCGGCGCGCTGTCGGCGATCGCGCAGGCCGAAGGCGGCCGCATCGCGCACGTGAAGCCGCACGGCGCGCTGTACAACCAGGCCGCGCGCGACCCGCTGATCGCCGACGCGGTGGTGTCCGCGATCCACGACTTCGATCCGTCGCTGGCGGTGTTCGGGCTCGCGAACAGCGTGTTCGTCGCGGCCGCGCGCCACGCGGGGCTCGCCGCGGTGGAGGAAGTGTTCGCCGATCGCGGCTACCGCGCCGACGGCTCGCTCGTGCCGCGCAGCCAGCCCGGCGCGTTGATCGACGATGAGGATGCGGTGCTCGCGCGCACGCTCGACATGGTGCGCGAGCGGCAGGTGCAGGCGGTGAGCGGAGAGTGGGTGCCGCTCAACGCGCAGACCGTCTGCCTGCACGGCGACGGCCCGCACGCGCTCGCGTTCGCGAAGCGGATCCGCGCGGCGCTCGAAGCGGCAGGTGTCGACGTCGTCGCCCCCGGCGCGCTGCAGGCCGACGAAGGCGCGTAACGACGACGGACGGCGCGCAAGCCCCGCTGCCGCCCGGCGAAACTCGCCGCACCAAAGAAAAAAGCGCCCTCGTGGCGCTTTTCTGTTGGCGCAATCGCCGCGGACTTCGCCGTCTGTCGATTCGCCCCCCGAAACCGTCTGTCGACGGGAACCGGAAACATGCTCCGGATTAAAAAACGTCCGCCGCCGCCCGATGACTGCTTCCCCCGGTCGAACGACGGAACGTCGCTTATGCCGCAAGTCTGCCGCATGCATTTGTTGTGCCGACGATGTTTGGCCCCGCCGTGCATGCAGACACTCCGCGGCCGGCACGACCATCGCGTGCCGGCTGCGCTAACCCCGCGCTTTGTTTTCTGCTACCCCGTAGAACTTTTCTATTCTTTTCATTTTTTAAACTTGTGGGGTGAAGAATAGAGATTGGCAGATCCGGATGTCAATCGTTTTAAACGCTATTTCCTGAGGATTCAAGGGTTTTCCTTATCGAATCGCACGGCCGCGCAGGCGCTTCACACGGCGTGCGGGTCGTCGATCAAACAGGGGAGGATCGGCGCACGGCGCCCGGCGCGATCAGTTCGCGTCGACCTGATACCCTTGCTGGCGCAACAATTCGAGCACGCCGCGCGGGCCGCCCAGATGCAGCGCGCCGATGGCGACGAATACCGGCCGGTTCGGCGCGGCGATTGCCGTCATCCGTGCAACGAAGCGCCGGTTGCGCTCGTACAGGATCTTGTTGTCGATCGATGCCGACAGCGCCTTCGAACGAGCCAGCCGCTCGCTCTTCGCGACCGCCCACGCCGAGATCGCATCGGCGTCGCCAATTCGCCACAGCCGGTGCAGCGCCTTGATGTCGTCGGCGTTTTGCGCCGGGGTCTGCACCATGTCCTGCGCGAGCATCTCGCGCTGCTCCGCGAGCGTCAGCCCGGTGAACGCGCGCATCTGCTCGGCGAGCGTCTCGAGCCCGATCACGCGGCCGCCCTTCTTCTTCAGGAATACGTTCTGCAACTGCGCCTCGGTGCCGAACTCGGTCTGCAGGCCGGCCGACAGCGAGTCGTAGGTCTCGACGACCAGCGCCGCGAGCCACGGCCGCATCCGGCGGATCTCCGCGAGCGCGGCCGGATTGCCGCGCAGGCGCGCCGCGAGGCGTTGCCACAGCGGCTCGGGCAGCAGGCGCTGCAGGCACGGGTAGCGACACACGCCGTACTTCGACACGTCGTCCTGCGATTCGAGCAGATCGTCCGGCGACAGCTCGAGCGCGAGCGTCGGCGACGCGGCGAGCGCCGCGAGGATGCGCGGCCGGAACGGCTGGGCGGGCGGATAGTCGGACGGGTCGCCCGTATGCAGCGTGCCGAGTACGTACAGCGTGACCTTGCCCCGGGTGGCGACATAGAACGGCATGCGCGCGGGCTGCACCCGCACCGTGCCGCGCGCGACCGTGCCGTTCGACACGGACGGCGCGTGGAAGCCCGGCAGGTTCATGCCGGGCGGCGGAACCTGCGACGGATGGATCGGCGAACTCGCCGGCGCACGCCCTTCGGCATGCGCGGCGTCGGCCGGGACCAGCACGCTGGCGGCCACGCACGCGCCGGCCAGCGCCGCGCCCGTGACCGTGCGCACGCTCCAGCGCCGTGCGTTGCGGCACGCGCGCATCACGCGCGCGCTGCCGGCCCCCGAACGGCGCACGCCAGGCGCGCGCGCCGCCAAACCATCAGGCATTCACCTCCCCTACCTCCTCGGCGCGATGGCAGGCCACGCGGCGTCCGTCGACGTCGCGCAGTTGCGGTTCCTCGACGCGGCAGCGCTCGACCGCGTACGGGCAGCGCTGGTGAAACGCGCAGCCCGACGGTGGATTGAGCGGCGACGGCAGCTCGCCCTGCAGCTTGATCTGCACGCGGCGGTCTTCCTCGAAGATCGCCGGCGTCGCCGACATCAGCGCGCGCGTGTACGGATGGCGCGGCCGTGCGTAGATCGTCGCCTTGTCGCCGAGCTCGGCGACGCTGCCGAAGTACATCACCATCACGTCGTCGGCGACGTGCTCGACCACCGACAGGTTGTGCGAGATGAACACGTAGCTCGTCTTGAACTGCTCCTGCAGATCCATGAACAGGTTCAGGATCTGCGCCTGGATCGACACGTCGAGCGCGGACACCGGCTCGTCGGCGACGACGATGCGCGGATCGAGGATCATCGCGCGCGCGATCGCGACCCGCTGGCGCTGGCCGCCCGAGAACATGTGCGGATAACGCTTCGCGTGCTCGGGCCGCAGGCCGACCGTGCGCATGATCTGCGCGATGCGCTGCGCGCGTTCGGCGGCCGTCAGGTTCGCGTTGATCTCGAGCGGCTCGGAGAGCGTCTGCTCGACGGTCTTGCGCGGGTTCAGCGAGGCGAACGGGTTCTGGAACACCATCTGCACGCGGCGGCGCAGGTCGGCGACCGTCTCGCGGCTCGCGCCGGCCACGTCCTTGCCGTCGATCGTCAGGTGGCCCGAGGTGGGCGTCTCGATCATCGTGAGCTGGCGCGCGAGCGTCGATTTCCCGCAGCCCGACTCGCCGACGACGGCGAGCGTCTTGCCGCGCCTGAGCGTGAACGACACGCCGTTCAGCGCCTTCACCGTGCCCTGGCCGAACATCCCGCGCTTGACCGTGTAGTGCTTCGCGAGCTGGTCGGCGACCAGCACCGCGTCCTCGTCGTGCGGCGTGGCACGCGTTTCGTGGACTGCATTCATCGTGCGCCTCCCGTCAGGTCGAGGTTGGAAACATTGAGCGGCTTGATGCAGCGCGCACGCATCGCATCGTTGGCCGGCACCAGCGTATCGAGCGCCGGACGCGCCTTGCGGCAATCGTCGACGACGTACTTGCAGCGCGGCGCGAACAGGCACCCGGACGGGCGATCATCGCGGCCGGGCACCATGCCCGGCAATGCGGCAAGGCGACGCGCCCCCTGATTGTGCTCGGGAATCGCCGCGAGCAGCGCTTCGGTGTACGGATGATGCGGCGCACGGAAGATGTCCGGCACGCGATTGGTCTCGATGACCTCGCCCGCATACATCACCGCGACGCGCTGCGCGACCTCCGACACCACGGCCAGGTCGTGCGAGATCAGCACGAGCGCCATCCCGCGCTCCTTCTGCAGCTTCACGAGCAGATCCATGATCTGCGCCTGGATCGTCACGTCGAGCGCGGTGGTCGGCTCGTCGGCGATCAGCAGCTTCGGGTTGCACGCGACCGCCATCGCGATCATCACGCGCTGGTTCATCCCGCCCGACATCTGGTGCGGGAACGCCGTGATGCGGTTCTTCGCGTCGGGAATCCCGACCTGGTCGAGCAGTTCGAGCGCGCGCCGGTGCAGCGCGTCGCCGCGCAGGCCTTCGTGCAGCTTCAGCACCTCCTTGATCTGGTAGCCGACCGTGTAGCTCGGGTTCAGGCTCGTCAGCGCGTCCTGGAACACCATCGCGATGTCCTTGCCGACGATCTTGCGGCGCGCCTTCGGCGACGCCTTCAGCAGGTCCACGCCGTTGAACGTGACCTCGTCGGCCGTCACCTTGCCGGGCGCGTCGATCAGGCCCATCAGCGCCATCATCGTCACGCTCTTGCCCGAGCCCGATTCGCCGACGACGCCCACCACCTCGCCCGGCGCGATCGACAGGTTGATCCGGTCGACCGCGGGCAGGCCGTTGAAGTTCACCGCGAGATTGCGGATGGTCAGAAGATTTTGGTTCATGTCGTCCTCCGCCGGGCCGCCCCAAGGAGGACGACCGCCCCCTCGGGGGGCAGCGAATAAAATGAGCGTGGGGGTTGTTTCATCTCACGCCATCCGCTTCAGTTTGGGATCGAGCGCGTCGCGCAGCCCGTCGCCGAGCAGGTTGATCGCGAGCACCGAAATCAGGATCGACAGGCCGGGCATCGTCACGATCCACCATGCGTTGTCGATGTAGTCGCGCGCGGAGGCCAGCATCGCGCCCCACTCGGCGGTCGGCGGTTGCACGCCGAGGCCGAGGAAGCCGAGCGCGGCCGCGTCGAGGATGGCCGACGAGAAGCCGAGCGTCGCCTGCACGATCAGCGGCGCCGTGCAGTTCGGCAGCACCTGCGAGAACATCAGGCGCAGCGTGCCGGCACCGGCCACGCGCGACGCCGTCACGTACTCCTTCTGCAGTTCGCCGAGCGCGGATGCGCGCGTGAGACGCACGTAGGCCGGCAGCGCGACGATCGCGATCGCGAACATCGTGTTGGTGAGGCCCGGGCCGATGATCGCGACGACCGCGACCGCGAGCAGCAGCGACGGCAGCGCGAGCAGCACGTCCATGATGCGCATCACGGGCGTGTCGGCCCACTTCTGGAAGAACGCGGCGACCAGCCCGAGCACGATGCCGGGGATCAGCGCGAGCACGACCGACACGAAGCCGATCCAGAACGACATGCGCGCGCCGAACATCAGGCGCGAAAGGATGTCGCGGCCCGCTTCGTCGGTGCCGAGGATGAACTGCCAGTTGCCGCCGGCGAGCCACGCGGGCGGGATCTTCACGTAGTCGCGGTACTGCTCGACCGGGCTGTGCGGCGCGATCAGCGGCGCCAGGAGCGCGACCAGGATCAGCACCAGCACGACGATGCCGGCGCCGACGGCGCCGCGGTTGCGCGAGAAGTTGGCCCAGAACTCGCGCAGCGCGAGCGCGCGGCCGCCGGCCGGCGCGGATTCGGTCGGCAGGGTGTTTTGCAGATTGCTCATGGAATTACCTCGTGTGGCGGATGCGCGGATTCAGCACGCCGTACAGCAGGTCGACGACCAGGTTCACGACGATCACGAGCGTCGCGATCAGCAGGATGCCGCCCTGGACGACCGGATAGTCGCGGCGGCCGATCGCATCGATCAGCCACTTGCCGACTCCGGGCCACGAAAAGAGCGTCTCGGTCAGCACGGCGCCGGCAAGCAGCGTGCCGATCTGCAGGCCGATCACGGTGACGACCGGGATCAGCGCATTGCGCAGTGCATGCACGACGACCACGCGCGCGGGCGACAGCCCCTTGGCACGGGCGGTGCGGATGTAGTCCTCGCGCAGCACTTCGAGCATCGACGAGCGCGTCATCCGCGCGATCACCGCGAGCGGGATCGTGCCGAGCACGATCGCGGGCAGGATCAGGTGGCTGACCGCCGACTTGAACGAGCCTTCGTCCGGCGCGAGCAGCGCGTCGATCAGCATGAAGCCCGTCGGATGCGGGAAGTCGTATTCGACCGCGATGCGCCCCGATACGGGCGTCCAGCCGAGGTACGACGAAAACACCATGATGAGGATCAGCCCCCACCAGAAGATCGGCATCGAGTAGCCGGTGAGCGCGGTGCCCATCACGCCGTGATCGACGACCGAGCCGCGCCGCAGCGCGGCGATCACGCCGGCCGGCAGCCCGACCGCGAGCGCGAACACGAGCGCGCACAGCGACAGTTCGACGGTCGCCGGGAAGCGCGCGAAGAATTCGCCCGCGACGCTGGTGTTGGTGATGATGGACGTGCCGAGGTCGCCATGCAACGCCCGGCCGATGTAGTGGATGTACTGCAGGGGCAGCGGCTGGTCGAGCCCGAGGCGTTTCATTGCCTCCGCATGCATCGCGGGATCGACGCCACGCTCGCCCATCATCACTTCGATGGGGTCGCCCGGTATCAGGTGAATCAGCGCAAACGCCAGGATGGTGATGCCGATGAAGGTCGGGATCACCATGCCCACGCGGCGCAACACGAATGTGAACATGATGCGTCTCGTATTTTCTTGTGGGAAATGTGCGACCGGCGACGGGAAGCTTGTGGCCTCCCGCCGCCGGATGAATAGGGCCTGTTCACGCTAATAACGGGCTTGCGAACGTGTCTTTCCGCTCGCAGTGCAAGGAGCGAGGAGCGCCGTTTGGCCGAGCCAAACAAGCGACGATCGACGCCGCAATGCGGGCGGAAAGACACGTTCCCCCGTTACCAGAAATCATTCATGGGGCTGGTCGCCAGACGGGCCGATCGCGGCGTCATGCTCCTCGCGAATACGTCGAGTATTCGCTTCGTCGCATTCCTTGCGCTCGGCCCGTCTGGCGACCAGCGCAAGCCCGTTATTAGCGTGAACAGGCCCTCAGCCGGTCTCGATCTTCCTAGACAGCTTACACGGGCCGTATTACTTCACGCCGACACCGTCGAAGCGAGCATAGCCGAGCGGCTCGATGCGCATGTCGGACACGTTCTTGCGTACCGGCTGGTAGACCGTCGAGTTCGCGATCGGCGAGAACGGCAGTTGCTGCGCGAAGATCTGCTGGGCCTGCGTGTAGATCTTCGTGCGTGCGTCCTGGCCCGTCGTCGTGCGACCCTTCTGGATCAGCTCGTCGAACGGCTTGTAGCACCAGTGCGAGAAGTTGTTGCCCTTGATCGCTTCGCAGCCGAGCAGCGTGCCGAGCCAGTTGTCGGGGTCGCCGTTGTCGCCCGTCCAGCCGATCAGCATCGTGTCCTGCTCGCCCGTGTGCGCGCGCTTGATGTACTCGCCCCACTCGTACGTGACGATCTTCGCCTTCACGCCGATCTTCGCCCAGTCGGCCTGGATCATCTCGGCCATCAGGCGGGCGTTCGGGTTGTACGCGCGCTGCACCGGCATCGCCCACAGCGTGATGTCGAAACCGTTCGGATAGCCGGCCTTCGCGAGCAGCGCCTTCGCCTTCTCGGTGTCGTTCGGGGCCATCTTCAGGTTCTTGTCGTACGACCATTGGGTCGGCGGCATCGGCGCGCTGGCGGCCTGGCCGGCACCCTGATAGACGGATTCGAGGATCGCCTTCTTGTTGATCGCCATGTCGAGCGCCTGACGCACTTCGAGCTTGTCGACCGGCTTGTGCTCGACGTTGTACGCGAGGTAGCCGAGGTTGAAGCCCGGCTGCGACGGCATGTCGATGCCCGAGTCGGCCTTCAGCGCCGCGATGTCGGCCGGACGCGGATAGCTCATCACCTGGCATTCGTTGCGCTTGATCTTCTGCACGCGCACGCCCGGGTCGGGCGTGATCGAGAAGATCAGCTTCGACAGCTTCACCGCGCCCTTCTTCCAGTAATCAGGATTGCCGTCGAAACGGATCGTCGCGTCCTTCGTGTAGCTGCGGAAGATGAACGGGCCCGTGCCGATCGGCTTCTGGTTGATGTCGGCGGCCTTGCCGGCCTTCATCAGCTGATCGCCGTATTCGGCCGACAGGATCGACGCGAATTCCATCGCCATGTTCTGGATGAACGGCGCGTTCGGCTCGGACAGCGTGAACTTCACTGTGTACGGATCGACCTTCTCGACCTTCGTGATCAGCTTGTCGAGGCCCATGTCGGTGAAGTACGGGAACGACACCGGGTAGGCCTTGCGGAACGGCTGGTTCGGGTCGAGCATGCGCTCGAACGTGAACACGACGTCGTCCGCGTTGAATTCACGCGTCGGCTTGAAGAAGTCGGTCGTGTGGAACTTCACGCCATGGCGCAGGTGGAACGTGTACACCTTGCCGTCGGACGAGACGTCCCACTTCTCGGCGAGGCCCGGCTCGACCTTGGTGCCGCCGCGCTCGAATTCGACGAGGCGGTTGTAGACGGTGAACGTGGCGGCGGTGAAATCGACGCCGGTCGTGAATTGCGCGGAATCAAAACCCGCCGGGCTGCCTTCTGAGCAGTAGACGAGTGTTTTGTTCGGGATCTGTGCGAATGCAGAACCCGCGACGCCGAGCGATGCCGCTGCCACGCCTGCAATGGCGGTAACACGCAGGGTGTGCAACAGACGGTTGTATTCCATGTTTCCTCCAGGTCTCCAGATCGGAACCGGTCCCCCAGGGGCCGGGTACGCGGATATTACTTGAGCTAGCGATCTTGCAACAAGCTGGAGAAAAAACTCTTCCAGACGGTTCGACGCGGGTTTTTGCCGATGTCTCGCGCACGCGAAAAGTGCCTCTGCGCGCGCGAGCGGCCATTTCGTTCATCCCGCGCATGTTTCCTTCGACAACTAAACAATTCGTACGCGTACGCGAACGATTGTCGCGCCGTTTTCGGGGCCAGGCCGCGCATCGTTGCAGCTTTCGAAACGATGCATGCGATGCAATACAAACGTCAGGCCGGCGCGTCGAGGTCCGCGCTGCGCGCGGGCACGAACGCGACCGCGACGATCGACAGCACGAGCCCCGCCATCACGTAATAGGTGGGCGCGAGCGGCGTGCCCGTCACCTTGATCAGCCACGTGACGATGAACTGCCCGAAGCCGCCGAACAGCATCACCGCGACGTTGTACGCGATCGACAGCCCGGTCGAGCGCACGTTGGCCGGGAACAGCTCGGCGATCATCGCGCCGAACGGCCCGTAGTAGCCGGCGAGCGTCACCGACAGCAGGGCCTGCACCGCGATCAGCCGCCCGATGCTCGGCGCCGCGTCGAGCCATGCGAACAGCGGATACATCAGCACGAGCGTCAGCACGAGCGACCACAGCGACAGCCCCTTGCGGCCGATGCGGTCCGACCACGCGCCCGCGACCGGCGACAGCACCATCAGCAGCAGGTTGCCGATGATCACCGCATAGAACGATTGCGCATACGGCAGCTTCAGCTGCTTCACCGCGAAGGTCGGCAGATAGCTGATCAGCACGTAGACCGTCACCGTCAGCGCGATCACCGAGCCGAGCCCGCACAGCACCTCGCGCGGATGGCGCGTGAACACCTCGCCGAGCGTCGCGCGGCGCGCGCTTTGCTGCGCATGCAGGAACGCTTCGGAATCGGCGAGATGACGGCGGATGTAGAAACCGATCGGGCCGATCACGAGCCCGAGGATGAACGGCACGCGCCAGCCCCAGCTGTGCAGCGCGTCGTGCGACAGCCCGCGCGTGACGGCCGCGCCGACGAGCGCGCCGATCAGCAGCGCGGCCGCCTGGCTCGCCATCTGCCAGCTGCCGTAGAAACCGCGTTTCGAGAACGGCGCGGCTTCGATCAGCAGCGCCGTCGCGCTGCCGAATTCGCCGCCCGCGGAGAAGCCCTGCAGCAGCCGGCCGAGCACGATCAGGAGCGGGCCGCCGATGCCGATTGCCGCATAGGGCGGCGCGATCGCAAGCAGGAAGATGCCGGCCGTCATCAGCAGGATCACGAGCGACAGCGCGGCCTTGCGGCCCGCGCGGTCGGCATACAGCCCGAACACGATGCCGCCGATCGGCCGCATGAAGAACGCGACGCCGAACGTCGCGGTGGTCAAGAGCAGCGACGAGTATTCACTGGAAGTCGGGAAGAACAGCTCGGCGATCACGACCGTCATGAAGCCGAACACCGTGAAGTCGTACCACTCGAGCGCGTTGCCGATCACGGCCGCCGCGACCGCCCGCCGGTTCAGCGCACGATCGGGCCGGATCGTTTTCGTTGAATTCGCAATCGTCGCCATGCGAGCCTCGTCCTCGTGAATTCGCCGTATCGGGCGGCGCGGCGCACGGGGGACCCGCGGCGCGCTGGTTTGCAGCGAGTGTAGAAAGCGACGGAACCGTTTTCAAGCATAAAAAACGCCCGCCATCGTCCGATGGCGGGCGTTTTGCGGTTTTCGCCACATTGCGGCATCGCACGATGCCGCCGCGGACGTCAGCCCATCTTCGAGAATGCGCTGCACCAGCCCTTCGCCGACACCTGCTTGCCGGGGAATGCACCGCACGGGCCCGAAGCCGAGCCCTTCTTGCCCTGGTACAGCATGCAGGCCGCGCAATCCTGGCCCGCTGCGTATTTCGGATACTTCGTCTTGTCGACCTTCGTGGCATCGGCCTTGTAGCCGAGCGCCACCGCGGTCGGATCCGTTTCCGACAGCATCGGCGCATCGGCCAGCGCTTCGCGCGAGAGCGCCAGCGCGGACACCGCGCCAATGCTCGTGATCAGGAAACTCCGACGGGATGTTTTCATGGGGGACTCGCTCCAACGTTATCGGTTTGAAAGCCGTTCTGGCGACGGCCGTTCAACAGAATAACGCTCAAGCGTATAAATGTGCGCGCCGAAATGCCGGAGATAAGGGATTTCACACGGGGTGCCGCACGGCCGGCCCGCACGGATGCGGACCGCGTGCGTCACGCATGCGACGTCATGTCGCCGACGCGCTGCGCGAGCGCGAGCGACGCGGTCAGCCCCGGCGACTCGATGCCGAACAGGTTCACGAGCCCGCGCACGCCGTGCTGCGCCACGCCCTGCACGATGAAGTCGGCCGGCGGCTCGCCGGGCCCCGCGAGCTTCGGCCGGATCCCCGCGTAGGCCGGCTGCAGCGCGTCGTCGGGCAGTTCCGGCCAGTACGTGCGGATCGACGCGTAGAACGCCTGCGCGCGCGCCGGATCGACCTCATAGCGCACCGCATCGATCCACTCGACGTCCGGGCCGAAGCGCGCCTGCCCGGCCAGGTCGAGCGTCAGGTGCACGCCGAGCCCCGCCCGGTCGGGCATCGGATAGACGAGGTGCGAGAACGGCGCGCGCCCGGCCAGGCTGAAGTAGTTGCCGCGCGCGAGATAGAGCGGCGGCACCCAGCGCGGATCGAGGCCGCGCGTGCGGCGCGCAAGCGCCTGCGCGCCGAGGCCCGCACTGTTGATCACGCACGCGGCCTCGATTTCGGTCGGTGCGTCGCCGCCGGTGCGCACGACGAAGCGGCCGCCGCGCAGCACGTCGATCGACTCGACCGGGGATTTCAGCGCGCACATCGCGCCGTCGCGCTCGGCGTCGCCGAGCAGCGCGAGCATCAGCTGGTGGCTGTCGACGATGCCGGTGGCCGGCGAGAACAGCGCCTCCACGCAGTCGAGCGCCGGCTCGAGCGTCTGCGCCTCGGTGCGCGTGAGCGGCAGCAGGTCGAACACGCCGTTTTCTACCGCGCGCGCGGCGATCGCCTTCAACTGCTTCACCTGCGCGGCGCTCGTCGCGACGAGCAGCTTGCCCACGCGCCGGTGCGGCACGTGATGCGTGTCGCAGAACTCGTACAACAGGTCGCGCCCGTGCACGCACGACATCGCCTTCAGCGAGCCGCGCGGGTAGTAGAGCCCCGCGTGAATCACCTCGCTGTTGCGCGAACTCGTGCCCGTGCCGATCGCGTCGGCCGCCTCGAGCACGATCGTCTCGCGCCCGCGCGCGGCCAGTTCCCGCGCAATCGCCAGACCGACGACACCTGCGCCGATCACGACACAATCCATCTGCTCCATGGCGTTTCGCGTCACTCACGCGTCGAGGGGAGAGAAGAGAATTGTACGTCCCGGTTCGCCCGCTTGCCGAACACATGTGTAGCGGCCGGCACGCGCGCGCCGCACGGCGCGACGCGACGCGTACCGGCCGCGTACCGGCAGCGGCAAGGCGCGCGCCGCCGGCTCAGAATCCGATCGGCCGGCGCTTCGCCGCGCCCTCGTCGGCGCGAATGTCGGACGGTGCGATCACGTCGCGGCCGTCGAGCCGCGCGGCGCCGAACGCATGCAGCAGCGCACGGCGCATCGTGCGCGGCGGCGTCGCGGCCAGCACGTCGAGCGCGTCGTCGTCGAGCGTGTCGGGGAAGCGCCGCCCCCACGCGTGCGACGTGCGGATCTCGCCGTAGATCGTCTGCGCGATCCGGCGCGCGCCGGCCGCGTCCGGCGGCGCGATCTCGTACACGTTCATCCGGTTCAGCAGCGGCTCCGGAATCGCCTGCGCATCGTTCGCGGTCGCGACCCAGATCACGTTGCCCGCATCGATCGGCACTTCGGCGAATTCGTCGACGAACGCGCGCGCGGTGTCGTGCTCCAGCAACGCGTACAGCGCGCCGAGCGGATCGTATTGCGCGTCGCTGCCCGCCTTGTCGATCTCGTCGACCGCGATCACCGGGTTCGCATAGCTGCCGTTGACGAGCGCCTCGAACACCTTGCCGGGCTTCGCGTTCTTCCATTGCGACGACGCACCCGACAGGATCCAGCCGGCCGTCAGCGAACTCATCGGCACGTAGTGGTACGCGGTGCCGAGCAGCTGCGCGAGCGCCTTCGCGAAATGGGTCTTGCCGATGCCGGGCGGCCCGAGCAGCAGGATCGGCATCAGTTCGAGCCGGTCGTCCGTCTCGAGGCACAGCGCGACCTGCTTGCGCACGTCGCCGAGCGGCTCGGTGAAATTGGGCAGCGCGTCGCCGAGTTCGTCGAACGACGGCATCCGGTTCGGCTTCACGCAAAAGCGCAGATTGCCGGTCTTGAGCATCCGCTCGTAGGTGGCGCGCAGTGCGTCGCTCGCGCTCTCGTTCAGGTCGTTCAACGCGGTCTCGACCTGCTCGAGGTCGTACACCGTGCTGAAGGACGCCACCGCCAGTTCCTGTTTCACCATCGCCGTCGTCATACCAACCTCGCTACCGCTGCCGTCACACGACCATCAGACCCTTACGATTTCAGTGTAGCGATCCCGCATCGGCGTGCAAGCAAGCAGCCGCCCCGGTCTGCTGCTAACACCGTGCGCGCACTGCAGCGTCGCGCCGCGCGGCGTATGATCGTTGGTTCACCGGCCGCCGCGCCGGCCTCGCCGACGGCGCCCGCGCGGCGCCGCGCGCTTCGTTTCGAAGGGTTGCCGATGTCCGTCCCCGCTGCTGCCCCACGCGTCGACACCGATGCGATCCATTCCGTCGACACCGTCGACGCCGCGCTCAAGTCGCGCCGCGCGATTCGCGCATTCCTGCCGACGCCCGTGCCGCGCGACACGCTCGAGGCGATCCTCGAAGCCGCGAGCCGCGCGCCGTCGGGCACCAACATCCAGCCGTGGCGCGTGTACGTCGCGACCGGTGCGACCCGCGACGCGCTCGCCGCGGCCCTCACCGCGGCGTATGACGATCCGGCGCGCGACGAGAAATACGTCGCCGAGTACGACTACTATCCGCGCGAATGGGTGTCGCCGTATATCGACCGGCGCCGCAAGGTCGGCTGGGACCTGTACGGCCTGTTGAACATCGGCCGCGACGAAAAGGCCCGCATGCACGCGCAGCATGCGCGCAACTTCCGCTTCTTCGACGCGCCGGTCGCGCTGTTCTTCACGCTCGACCGCGTGATGACGCGCGGCGCATGGCTCGACTGCGGGATGTTCCTGCAGGGCGTGATGACGGCCGCGCGCGCACGCGGCCTCGACACCTGCCCGCAGGCCGCGTTCGTGCCGTTCCACCGGATCGTCGCCGGGCATCTCGGCATGCCGGCCAACGAGCAGCTCGTCTGCGGGATGTCGCTCGGCCATGCGGACCCGGACGCGATCGAGAACCGCCTCGTCACCGAGCGCGCGAGCGTCGCCGAGTTCGCACGCTTTTTCGCTTGAAAACGCGTGATGCGCACCTACCTTTCGATCAGGACCGGATCGTGCCGCGAACCTGCGGCGACGCGTCCTGTCACACCACCGTCCAAATCGATCGGGCGTAAGATGTGCGTCCGTTCCCCGCTACCCCGCGTTTCCGGAGAAGTTTCATGCTGAAACACGGCCTGGCCGTCCTGCTCGCGAGCGCCGCGCTCGCGGCCCATGCGCAGAGCCCCGCACCGGCAGCCGTCGCATGGGAGATCCAGGTGGTGCGCGACGGTCAGACGATCGACACGTTCCAGCAACGCACCACCGTGGGTCAGACCCGCACCGACACCCATCGCTATCCGTCCGCCGTGCCCGTCGGCTGCGGCAATGCCGCGCGCGTCGTGCCGACCGAGCGCTCGCGCTCGGTGACGGTCGCGCCGCTCACCGTCGACGATGCCGCGCACACGGTGTCGCTCGCGCTCGACGTGCAGGAAACCCTCGACGACGAACCCGCGACGCGCAGCGATCCGTGCCTGCCCACGTCGCCGCGACAGATCGTCGCGAGCCATCCGGGGCTGTCGGTCGGCGGCGACGCATGGACCGACTGGACGATCGTCGAGCAGCATCCGCATCTCGTCTATCGCGTGCGTGCGCACGTCGCAAAGGACTGAGCGCCATGTCCGCCGACGCCCTGTCCTTGCCGTTCGCCGAACCGCACGCCGCACCCGACGAAATCACCGCGGTCAGCTGGAACCTGCACAAGGGCCGCTCGCCGCTCGGCTTCACCGCATGGAATGCGATGCGCAACTGGATGCAGTCGACGCACGCCGACGTGTATTTCCTGCAGGAAGCGATGGCGCGCCGCATGCCGCGCCCGCTGCTCGCACCCGGCTTCGGCGCGCCGATGGACGACGCGGTCGACGACGTGTGGCACTGCCAGGCCACCGAGATCGCGCAGGCGCTCGACTGGCAGATCGCGCTCGGACCGAACGTGTTCAAGCCGTCGTGGCGGCACGGCAACGCGATCCTGTCGCCGCATCCGCTCGACCTCGGCGGCCGTTGGGACATCTCCGCGCACCGCTTCGAGCGGCGCGGGCTGTTGGTCGCGCGCGCGACGCTCGCCGGCGCGCGGCCCGTCACGCTGCTGTGCGCGCACCTCGCGCTCACGCGCGCGGCGCGGCTGCGCCAGATGCACTGGATCGCGCACTGGATCGTGCGCAACGCGGGCGACGACCCGCTCGTGCTCGCCGGCGACTTCAACGACTGGCGCAACGATTCGGTCGCGCTGTTCGGCGAGATCGGCATGTCCGAGGTCGCGACGCTGCTCGGCCAGTCGGGCCGCACGTTCCCCGCGTTCTCCCCGGCGCTCGCGCTCGACAAGATGTTCGTGCGCGGGCTGACGCCGCTCGAATGGCAGGCGCCGTCCGGCGAAACCGCATGGCTGTCGGACCACCTGCCGTATCTCGCGCGGCTGCGCCTCGATCCGCAGTGACGCAGGCGCAGTAACCCGGCGACGCGGCAGCCCGGCAAGCGCGGCCGGGCGGCGCGCGCTACAGTAGCGCTTTGCCCGCCCCGCCGCCGCGCCGCCATGAGCTACTTGCCGATCCTGCTGCAAATCGCCGTCGTCTACCTCGTCGCGGCGATCACGCCCGGCCCGAACTTCTTCATGATTTCGCAGCTGTCGCTCGCGGGGCGGCGCAGCCTCGGCGCCGCGTCGGCGCTCGGCGTGGGCACCGCATCGGTCGCCTGGGCGACGCTCGCGATGCTCGGCCTCGCGGCCGTGCTGCATCAGGTCGAATGGCTGTACGAGACGATCCGGATCGGCGGCGCCGTCTATCTCGTCTATTTCGGCATCAAGCTGCTGCGCTCCGGCGTGCGCCGCGACCCGGCGCCGGCCGACGCGCCGGATGCGCACACGCCGCTGGCCGCGCCGCATGCGCGCGACTACCTGCGCGCGTATCGCAGCGGCCTCATCACCTGCCTGACCAACCCGAAATCGTGTGCGTTCTGGACCAGCGTGTTCGCGGCGATGCTGCCCGCGCACGTGCCGCTGTGGTTCAACGGCGCGGTGCTGGTGACGATCGGCGTGCTGTCGGCCGGCTGGTACTCGTGCGTCGCGTTCCTGTTCGCGAGCCCGCGCGCGCAGCGCGGCTACCGCCGCGTGCGGCGCCCGCTCGACGCGCTGTGCGGCGCCGCGCTCGTCGGCCTCGGCGCGAAGCTCGCGGCCGATCGCTGAAAGCCGGTTGCAAGATTTCGTTGCGCCAAATCCGCGCGGCCGCGCGGGTCAAGCCCGCATCTGCCCCAAGCAGGGTAAAATAAAGAGTTCCTCAAACGTCTGTCATCGAGAAGGCGCGTGTCCGACGCGCCGGCCGGCCGATCCGCGATCGGGCCGACGCACTCGGTTTTTTTGCCCGTTTTTGGGCCCGTTACACGCGTCCGCTACGCGCGTCCGTTTTCAAAGCCATGAGCAAATACGACACCGCCACCGTCCAATCCGTCCATCACTGGACCGACACGCTTTTCAGCTTCACCTGCACCCGTGAGCCGAGCCTGCGCTTCAACAACGGCGAATTCACGATGGTCGGCCTCGAGGTCGACGGCAAGCCGCTCGCGCGTGCCTACTCGATCGTCAGCCCGAACTACGAAGAGCACCTCGAATTCTTCAGCATCAAGGTCCAGAACGGCCCGCTGACGTCGCGCCTGCAGCACCTGAAGGTGGGCGACCCGGTGCTGATCGGCAAGAAGCCGACCGGCACGCTCGTCGCCGACAACCTGCTGCCCGGCAAGACGCTGTGGATGCTGTCGACCGGCACGGGCCTCGCGCCGTTCATGTCGATCATCCGCGACCCGGACATCTACGAACGCTTCGACAAGGTCATCCTGACGCACACCTGCCGCCTGAAGGGCGAGCTGGCGTACATGGACTACATCAAGCACGACCTGCCGGGCCACGAGTACCTCGGCGACATCATCAAGGAAAAGCTCGTCTACTACCCGACCGTCACGCGCGAAGCGTTCGACAACGAGGGCCGGATCACCGACCTGATCGCGACGGGCAAGCTGTTCACGGACCTCGGCGTGCCGGCGTTCTCGCCGGAAAACGACCGCGTGATGCTGTGCGGCAGCACCGCGATGCTGAAGGACACGACCGACCTGCTGAAGCAGGCCGGCCTGGTCGAAGGCAAGAACAGCGCGCCGGGTCACTACGTGATCGAGCGCGCATTCGTGGACTGATCGATCCCCGAATTTGTGCCGCATCAAGAACCGGAGCAAAAGCTCCGGTTTTTTTTCGTCCCTACTTGGCGAACTCGTAACAAACTGGGACCATTCCATGTCAAATCGTTACATTTGGATACGTGCTGTCCAAGTGCTTTCGTGTCGGTCTTTTTCCTACAACAGCTTCATTCCGATTATTCACATTTACCCTTAAATGTCCGCCTGACATGACCTTTTCAGAAATTTTGAGATATTATTCGGCCCGCGTGGTGGTCGTTGGGACGGTCATTGAAGGGTCGGATTCAAACGTTACAAAATGTAACTTTTGTTACCTCGGCGAGGGGCGATTCTCTGGCGGCGACCGTCATCGAAACGGCAGCCGATCCACGCAGCCAGCCGGTGCCTGAACCGCTTTCTGACAGCAGGGAGAGTCATGGATACGTCGCTCAACGCGCCCCCGGGCGCCCACGCCCCGTTCCCGTCGCAGCCGCTCGTGCATGGCTGCGCCGCCCCCGTGGCCGAAGCCCTGCCCAACCGCGACACGTCCGCCGCCCGGATCGCGGCGCTGTCCCTCCAGTTGATGACCGCCGACGAAGCGGCCCGCCGCCATCTGGCCGGCGAACTGCATGACGGACTCGGCGCCGAACTCACCGCTGCGCGCTTCGCGCTCGCAAACGTTCAAACGTGGCTCCCGGCCGATGCGGCGGACGGCTGCCTGCGCGCGCTCGAGCTGGCGCAGCGGTCGCTCGACGCCGCGACCGACGCCAACCGCCGGCTGATCGACGAGCGCGACACGCCGGCACTCGACGGTGGCGTCGTCGGCGCGCTGTCGGCCTGGGTCGACAGCCACGCGGCCCGCACCGGCCTGCGCACGAGCTTCGTCTGCGCGGCCGACGCACGGCTCACGCAACTCGGCGGCGCCGGCGCGCTCGCGATCTTCCGCGTCGCGCAGGAAGCGCTGTCGAACGTCGCGAAGCATGCGCGCGCGGCGTCCGTCGACGTGCAGATCGCCACGGACGGCTCGCATCTGTCCCTGATCGTCACCGACGATGGGACCGGTTTCGCCCGTAGCCGCCATGCCGGCTACGGTCTCGCCGGGATGCGCGCACGCTGCGAGGCATTCGGCGGCAGCTTCGACGCGAGCGCGCCGGAAGCGGGCCGCGGCACGCGCGTCACCGCGCGCTTCGCGTGGGACTCGCTGTTCGCGGTGCCGGCCGCCGCGCGCCGCGCGTCGCTTTCGTGAGGTCGCCATGAGCCTGAACATCCTGCTCGTGGACGATCATGCGATCGTGCGGCAAGGAATCCGCCACCTGCTGATCGACCGCGGCGTCGCGCGCGACGTGACCGAAGCCGAGACCGGCAGCGATGCGGTGGCCGCCGTCGACCGCCAGACCTTCGACGTGATCCTGCTCGACATCTCGCTGCCGGACACGAACGGCATCGAGGTGCTCAAGCGCATCAAGCGCAAGCTGCCGGGCGCGCCGGTGCTGATGTTCTCGATGTACCGCGAGGACCAGTACGCGGTGCGCGCGCTGAAGGCCGGCGCGGCCGGCTACCTGTCGAAGACGGTGAATGCCGCGCAGATGATCGGCGCGATCCAGCAGGTCGCGGCCGGCCGCAAGTACGTGAGCCCGGCGATGGCCGAGGCGCTCGCCGAATACGTATCGTTCGAGAACGAACCGCTGCCGCACGAGAAGCTGTCCGACCGCGAATACCAGACGCTCTGCATGCTCGCGTCGGGCAAGCGCCTCACCGATATCGCGAACACGCTGTCGCTGTCGGTGAAGACCGTCAGCGTGTACCGGTCGCGGCTGCTCGAGAAGATGCGGCTGTCGAACAACGCGGAACTGACGTTCTACGTGATGAGCAACCGGCTCGTCGAGATGGCGCCCGCGTCGGGCGCCTGATCCATCGGATTCACCGGCACCGCTCGATTCGCCGCGCCGGGCTGCTCCGTGCCGGGTTCGTGCCTGCTCCGGCCGCCGAACGGTGCCCGCAAGCGCTTGTTTTATCGGACGATTCCGCAGCGCGCCGCTGCGCCGCAGCGGGTCTTCCACGCCAAATCGGCTAAAATTACGGGTTTTCACTCACTCGGCGCCGCCGCGTTCGCGCGCGCCGGAGACTCATCAGCAATGTCCCTCTTCCGCAAGAAAAACGTCGATCGCATGATCGCCGGCGCGCACGGCGCCGGGCTCAAGAAAGCGCTCGGCGCAATCGACCTCACCTTCCTCGGCATCGGCGCGATCATCGGCACCGGCATCTTCGTGCTGACCGGCACCGGCGCCGTGCAGGCCGGCCCCGCGCTGATGCTGTCGTTCGTGATCGCCGCGATCGCATGCGGCCTCGCGGCGCTGTCGTACGCCGAATTCGCATCGACGATTCCGGTCGCGGGCTCGATCTACACGTACTCCTACGCGACGCTCGGCGAGCTCGTCGCCTGGATCATCGGCTGGGACCTGATGCTCGAATACGGCCTCGCGGCTTCGGCCGTGTCGGTCGGCTGGTCGGGCTACCTGCAGTCGCTGCTGCAGGGCTTCGGGCTCTCGCTGCCGACCGCGCTGACGGCCGCGCCCGGCGCGATCCCGGGCGTCGTCACGTGGTTCAACCTGCCCGCGTTCCTCGTGATGGTGGTGATCACGACGCTGCTGTCGATCGGCATCCGCGAGTCGACCCGCATCAACAACATCATGGTGTTCATCAAGGTGTCGGTGGTGCTGCTCGTGATCGCGGTCGGCGTGTTCCATGTGACGCCCGCGAACTGGAAGCCGTTCATGCCGCACGGCTGGAACGGCGTGTTCGGCGCGGCGGCCGTGATGTTCTTCGCGTTCATCGGCTTCGACGCGGTGTCGTCGGCGGCCGAGGAAGTGAAGAATCCGAAGCGCGATTTGCCGATCGGCATCATCGCGTCGCTCGCGGTGTGCGCGGTGCTGTACGTGACGGTCGCGGCGGTCGCGACCGGCATCGTGCCGGCGGCGCAGTACGCGAACGTGTCGCACCCGATCTCGTATGCGCTGCAGATCGCCGGCGAGAAGTGGGTCGCGGGCTTCATCGACCTCGGCGCGGTGCTCGGCATGCTGACCGTGATCCTCGTGATGAGCTACGGCCAGACGCGGATCATCTTCGCGATGTCGCGCGACGGGCTGCTGCCGGCGACGCTGTCGCGCGTGCATCCGCGCTACGCGACGCCGTTCCTGACGACCTGGCTCGTCGGCCTGTTCTTCGGGCTGATCGCCGCGCTCGTGCCGCTCAACGTGCTCGCCGAGCTGATCAACATCGGCACGCTCGCCGCGTTCTCGATGGTGTCGATCGCGGTGCTGGTGCTGCGCCGCACGCACCCGGAGCTGCCGCGCGCGTTCCGCTGCCCCGGCGTGCCGGTGGTGCCGATCCTCGCGGTCGGCGCGTGCCTGTTCCTGATGCTGAACCTGCAGCCCGTCACGTGGGCCGCATTCGGCATCTGGCTCGTGATCGGCCTCGTGATCTACTTCCTGTATTCGCGGCGCCACTCGAAGCTCGCCCACGGTCACCCAGACGCGCACTGACCCGCGCCGCCGCGTGCGCATGCCGCGCACAGCGGCACGACGCACGCCGGGCCGTCACCGGCCCCGTGCGCCCCTCCCTTCCCGCCCGAACTGGCCCGGCCGTCGGCGCACCCGCGCGGCGGCGCGACATGCGCCGCTTCGCCCGCCCGCCCGCGGCCACTACCCGATCGTCGCGATTTCTTGCCCGATCGTCCGGATTTGCCCGCACGATCTGCACGCTGCCGGCACGCGCGCGCCGGGCGGTTCATAATCCCGCCATCGAACGACGGTCCAGCCCGACGGGCCGTCCGGCAACAGGAAAGGATGATGGAAAGCGTCGATCTCGATGTACTGAAATCCAGCGCGCGCTGGCTCGACGAAGGGCGTCGCGCGCTGCTCGTGACGGTCGTGAAGACGTGGGGCTCGTCGCCCCGCCCCGAGGGCGCGATGCTCGCGGTGCGCGAGGACGGGCTCGTGGTCGGCTCCGTGTCCGGCGGCTGCATCGAGGACGACCTGATCGCCCGCGTGCATGCGAGCGGGATCGCGGCCGACGCCCGCCCGGAAGCCGTCAAGTACGGCGTGACGGCCGAGGAAGCGCACCGCTTCGGGCTGCCCTGCGGCGGCACGATCCAGCTCGTGCTGGAGCCGCTCACGCGCGACAGCGGGATCGCCGCGTTGTGCGCGGAAGTCGAAGCCGGCCGCCTCGTCACGCGCACGATGACGCTCGCGACCGGCCGCGCGTCGCTGTCGCCCGCGCAGGCGACCGACGGGCTCGCGTTCGACGGCGAACGGCTCGTGACGATCCACGGGCCGCGCTACCGGATGCTCGTGATCGGCGCCGGGCAATTGTCGCGCTATCTGTGCCAGATCGCGGTCGGGCTCGACTACCAGGTGACGGTCTGCGATCCGCGCGAGGAATACACGGATGCGTGGGACGTGCCGGGCACGCGCGTCGTGCACACCATGCCCGACGACACGGTGCTCGACATGAAGCTCGACGCGCGTTCGGCCGTGATCGCGCTCACGCACGACCCGAAGCTCGACGATCTCGCGCTGATGGAGGCGTTGAAGACGCCCGCGTTCTACGTGGGCGCGCTCGGCTCGCGGCGCAACAACGCGGCGCGGCGCGAGCGGCTGCTCGAATTCGACCTGAGCGACGCGGAACTGGCGCGGCTGCACGGGCCGGCCGGCATCTACATCGGCAGCCGCACGCCGCCGGAAATCGCGATCTCGATCCTCGCCGAGGTGACGGCCGCGAAGAACAACGTGTCGCTGCCGACGATCCTGCAGGTCGAGGGCGCGAAGGCCGCCCGCGAGATCGCGGCAAACAGCGGCGCGACCTGCGGCCTCTGAACGCCCCCAGACCTGTCGCTACGCGCCAGCCCCCCCCGTGTCGGTCATCCTCCAGGGGGACTTCCTTCGGGGCTGAAAACTCGGGGCGGCCCGGCGTTCTCTTGAAACCGGTCGCCCTCGGCGCACGGCCGCGCCGGATGGCCGTCACGGGCCGGCGGCAGGCCGGCGCGCGTCGATGGCGACGTCAGGCGAGGCCCGCGGCGAGCGCCGCGGCGACCGAGCCGGCCACCAGCACGACGCCGACCGTGCGGCGCTTGTTCAGCTCCGTCCACAGCAGCACGCCCGTCAGCGACAACAGGATCAGCGAACCCGCGATCGTGTCCATCAGCAGTACCCAGCCGAGACTCATGCCGACGCCGCGATGCAGGTTGTTCAGCGTCGTCAGGAACGTGTTGCCGGTGCGCTTCACCGATACGTAGCCGTTGCCGACCCAGTATTCGGCCTGCAGGTTCTGGTGCGGACCGAACAGGCCCATCTGCCAGTGCTCGGGCTGCATCACGCGCTTGTCGCCCCAGGCGACCGGCTGCGCAGGCTCCTTGCGCACGCGGCCCGGCCGGCCGTCGAAGTGCAGTTCGTGCTGCAGCCACGTCGTCATCGCGGCCGGCGACTTCGGCACCGGGTCCGGCAGCGCGATCTGCATCTGCTCGACCTGCGGTTCGCCGGTCGGGATCTTCAGCGGCGGCGCACGGTGGTTGAGCAGCACGCCCGTCACGCCGAACAGCAGCCCGAGCACCGCGCCCCACAGCCCGACCCAGCCGTGCACCTTGCGCAGCCATTTGATGAAGGTCGCACGGCGCGAGCGCTGGCGCCGCGCCGCCAGTTCGGCGTCGCTCAGGGGCCGTGCGGCCGGATGCAGCACGGTGATGCCCGCGGGGGGCCTGCCCGCCTGCGGCGGGGCGATCGTTTCGGGCGCGTTCACGCGAGAGTATCCATTCGTTCAAAGCAACGGGCGGCGCACGGAAAAACGTGCGCCGCCCGGGCAGCATGAAAATGAGAATGGATATCATTACATAAATGACGCGGCCGCTCAATCCGCCGGCTGATGGCACGGCGAGCGCGAAAGCCCGGCGATAACCGACAAAGCACGCGGATTACACGCCGATCCCGGCCAATAAAAGAAAAATGCCGGCGAAATGATCGCGAAAGACCCGGACAGCATTTCGCAAGAAAACCGGCGCCCGCGAGCGCTCAGCGTCGCAGCGGCGGCAGCGGAAAGCGCGGCGCGGCGTCGCCCGGCTCGGGCTCGATGCGATCGAGCGCATACAGCCACGCAAGGAGATCCGCGACGGCCTGGTAAAGCTGCGGCGGAATCCGGTCGTCGAGGTCGACCTGCATCAGCAGCGACACCATCTCAGGCGCGGTATGCACGTACAGCCCCGCGTCCCGGGCGCGCGCGACGATCATGTCGGCGAGCAGGCCATACCCCTTCGCGACCACGCGCGGCGCGGTATCGCCGCCTTTCGGATCGTAGACGAGCGCGGCCGCGCGCTTGCGGGACGTCATGCTCATCGCGGCACCTCGTCGTCGCCGCCCGGCGTGCCGCCAGCCGCACTGCGCGCATACGCGGCGGCCGCCGCTTGCGCGACGAGCGGATCGAAGCTGTCCGGTTCGTCGCCGACCGCGCGGATCGACAGTCCGCCGAGCTGCAGGCCCGATCCCTCGAACCGCTGCCGCAGCGCGGCCTCGTTCCGCGTGAGCCGGTCGGCGCCGGCCGAGTTCGCACGCAGGCGCGCGACGAGCTGCGTGCCGTTCAACACCAGCTCCGCGTCGACCGTGCCGAGCGACGGCAGCGTGAGCGTCAGCCGCGTGCGCCAGGCGATCCCGTCGCCGGCGTCGTCGCCGCCGCGCGACGCGTGACCGCCCGGCTCGTCGGGCTCGATCGTCCAGTCGAGCCGTGCGCCGGGCCATGCCTCGCCCGTCCAGCGGAACTGGTCGGTCGCGAGTGCATCGAGCTGCTGCCGGACGATCGGCACGGCGGCCGGATGCACGGGAGCCGCTGCCTGCGCCTGCGGATCGGCCGACGCAGCGGCCAGTTCGGCGCGCGCCGGCGTCCAGCGCGTGCCGGGGTGGTCGCCGAGCGGGTCGGTCAGCGCGGCAGTGCCCGACGCAGTACCTGGCCGGGCGGCCAGCTGCGCGTTCTGCGCAAGCTCGTGCGGGACGGCACCGCCCGGCGCGGGCACACCCGGCTGCGTGACGGATCGCGGCGCCGCCGTCGGCAACGGCAGACGCTGCGCGAGCAGTTCGTCGAGCACGTCGGGCGCATCTTGCTGCGCGGCATCCGGGGCGGGTTGCACCGGCGCGGTCGTAAGGCGCGCCTGCGGTTCGCGCATCAGCGCGGCGAGCGGACGCTGGCCGGCCAGCCACTGCGCGAGATGGGATTCGTAGAAGAGGCCGCTTTCGCTCACGGCCTGCGCGAGCGCCGCGCGCAGCGCCGCGACGGGCGGCGCGGTCGCCGCAGCGCGCGCGGCCGCGACGTCCGACGCGGATGAGGCAGCGGACGAGGCAGCGGAAGAAGCGGCAGTGGAAGCGGCGGTGGACGCAGCCGGACCGGCGGCCGGCGGCCCGTCCGGCGACACGGCCGCCGCGGCGTTCAGCAGCACGGAAGGATCGGCCAGCAGCGGCGTGCGCCCGGCGATCACGGGCGTCGCGATGCCGCCCGAGCGCGAGATCGCGTCGAGCACGAGCGCGACATCGGACAGCGCGGTCTGCGCGGACGCCGGCGGCGCGGCCGGCGTGGCCCCTGTCGAAGACGGCGACGACGCGCCGGCGCCCGGCGTGCCGACCTGCGCCGCCGCGCCGCCGGCGGGCGCCGTCACGGTGCCGGTCAGCAGGCTGTCGAGGCGGCTCGCCAGCAGGGCGGCCGCAACGGAGTCGATACCGGTCATGATCGGAGCCTGATCACCTCAGCCACATCGTTGCGAAGCCGGGCACGCGGCAACCGCCGCCCCGGCAAACGGGCACTACCCGCGAGCGCGGTAGAGATCGGTCAATACCTTGGTCGAGCGCCGCGCCTCGAACAGCGCGGACAGCCGCGCGACTTCCGGGCTCGCGAGATCGCGGATCGCGGCGTCGTCGGCGAGGATGCGGCGGATCAGCGCGAGCTTGCGGCCGAGGTCCGCTTCGTCGAGCGCGACGCCCGGATCGGCCTCCTTCAACCCGTCGACGAGCCGCAGGAATTCGGCCTGCAACGCCGGCAGCGCGTTCCAGTCCGCGCCGCGCGCCGCGCACAGCATGCGGCCCGACACGGCCGCGAGCGCCTCGTAGCAGGCGAAGTATTCGGCCTTGAGTTTCATCGCGCCGCGCCCGCCGCCTGTTGCGCGGCCATGCGAGCGACTTCCGGGGCGATGCCCGTCCACGCTTCCTCGAGCGTCGCGAGCAGCCCGTCGACCTCGACCAGCATCGCGTCGCTCGCCTGCAGGTTGGCTTCCAGCAGGCGCCGGCCGATATACGCGTACAGCGCGTCGAGGCGCCCGGCGATCTGGCCGCCCGCGTCGCGGTTCAGCGACGCCTGCAGGCCGCTCTCGACGATCCCGATCGCCTTGCCGATCGCATCGCCGCGTGCGGGCACGTTGCCCTGCTGCAAATGCATGCGCGCGAGCGCAATGGCCTGTCGCGCGCCCTGGTACAGCATCGCGATCAGCCGGTGCGGGGAGGCGCCCATCACCCCCGTCTCGACGCCGACACGCGCGTACGCACTGGCTCCAGCGTGTCCTGGGGAAAACATGCGCTTCTCCTTGTGATGCGTTGGCTATGCGGTGGCCGCCGCCCTGCGGTGCACGACGCGGCCTTGTTCCAGAGTTATCGGAAGGGAATTGAAAAGCTTTAGGTGCACGGCCCGCCGGGCCGGCCGGCAAACCGCTCCCGGGGGTGGCCGCTCCGGGGTGGCCGTCGCCGGATGGCCGCTCCCGGATGCCCGCCCCCGGTTGGCCGTCCCCGGTTGGCCGCCCCCGGTTGGCCGTCCCCGGATGGCCGCCCCCGGATGGCCGCCCCCGGTTGCCCGTCCCCGGATGCCCGTCGCGTCACACCGACATCTGCATGATGTCGTTGTACGCGCTCACGAGCTTGTTGCGGACCTGGAGCCCGAACTGGAAACCGATGTTGGCCTTCTGCATGTCGACCATCACGTCGTTCAGCGACACGTTCGCCGCGCCGACCTCGAACGCCTGCGCCTCGCCGAGCGCGTGCTGCTGGTCGCCGCTGATCTTGTCGAGCGACGCCTTCATCGCGCTCGCGAACGTGCCGGCGGTCGCGGCGCCCGAGCCGGCGAGCGCCGCCGTCGGGCTCGCCACGCCGCCGCTCGCTTGCGCGGCCATCGCCTGCATCTGTTGCAACACCGAACCGATTCCGCTGACGTTGGCAGCCATGCTGTCCCCAGACCTATAAGAGATGAGACCCGGACGCACCGGGCGATCCAACGGCGCCGCACGACGCGCACCATGCCGGATCGCGAAAAAGGATAGCAGCGCGGCGCGCGCCAAAGCCGTGAAAGTACGGGGGAAACTCCGCTCTTTTCGGTCGATCGGAGTCGCGCCCGGGTCCCGATAATCGCATCGTGTCATTGTCCGTCCGCTCGTCCGAGCGGCTCAGTCGTCCCGCTCCGGAGAAACTCCACGCATGGATTCGCAGGCCAACTCGCTGATCAACCCCGACGCCCGCACGGGCCTCGCCAGCCCGGTGCCAGGCGCCACCGCGGCCGCCGCGTTGCCGGGAGCAGGCGGCGCCGGCGCGGACTTCGGGTTCGGCGGTTTCGCGGAACGCCTCCCCGGCATCTCGCGGATGAAGGGCAACCCGAAGCTGCCGTTCGTGATCGCCGTCGCGCTCGCCATCGCCGCGATCACCGCGCTCGTGCTGTGGAGCCGCGCGCCCGACTATCGCGTGCTGTACAGCAACCTGTCGGACCGCGACGGCGGCGCGATCATCACCGCGCTCCAGCAGGCAAACGTTCCCTACAAGTTCGCCGACGCCGGCGGCGCGATCCTCGTGCCGTCGAACCAGGTGCACGAAACGCGCCTGAAGCTCGCCGCGATGGGCCTGCCCAAGGGCGGCTCGGTCGGCTTCGAGCTGATGGACAACCAGAAATTCGGCATCAGCCAGTTCGCCGAGCAGGTGAACTACCAGCGCGCGCTCGAAGGCGAGCTGCAGCGCACGATCGAATCGATCAACGCGGTGCGCGGCGCGCGCGTGCATCTCGCGATCCCGAAGCCGTCGGTGTTCGTGCGCGACAAGGAAGCGCCGAGCGCATCGGTGTTCGTCGACCTCTACCCGGGCCGCGTGCTCGACGAGGGCCAGGTCCAGGCGATCACGCGGATGGTGTCGTCCGGCGTGCCCGACATGCCGGCGAAGAACGTGACGATCGTCGACCAGGACGGCAACCTGCTGACGCAGTCCGCGTCGGCGTCCGGCCTCGACGCGAGCCAGCTCAAGTACGTGCAGCAGGTCGAGCACAACACGCAGAAGCGCATCGACGCGATCCTCGCGCCGATCTTCGGCACCGGCAACGCGCGCTCGCAGGTCAGCGCGGACATCGATTTCTCGAAGCTCGAGCAGACCTCGGAAAGCTACGCCCCGAACGGCACGCCGCAGCAGACCGCGATCCGCAGCCAGCAGACCAGCAGCGCGACCGAGCTCGCGCAGGGCGGCGCCTCGGGCGTGCCGGGCGCGCTGTCGAACACGCCGCCGCAGCCGGCCTCCGCGCCGATCGTCGCCGGCAACGGCCAGAACGGGCCGCAGTCGACGCCCGTCAGCGACCGCAAGGACCAGACCACCAACTACGAGCTCGACAAGACGATCCGCCACGTCGAGCAGCCGATGGGCAACGTGAAGCGGCTGTCGGTCGCCGTCGTCGTCAACTACCAGCCGGTCGCCGACGCGAAGGGCCACGTGACGATGCAGCCGCTGCCGCCCGCGAAGCTCGCGCAGATCGAGCAGCTCGTGAAGGACGCGATGGGCTACGACGAGAAGCGCGGCGACTCGGTGAACGTCGTGAACAGCGCGTTCTCGACCGTCAGCGATCCGTACGCCGACCTGCCGTGGTGGCGCCAGCCGGACATGATCGCGATGGCGAAGGAAGCCGCGAAGTGGCTCGGCATCGCGGCGGCCGCGGCGGCGCTCTATTTCATGTTCGTGCGCCCGGCGATGCGCCGCGCGTTCCCGCCGCCCGAGCCGGTCGCGCCGGCGCTCGCGGCGCCGGAGGATGCGGTCGTGCTCGACGGCCTGCCCGCCCCGGACAAGACCGACGAGCCCGATGCGCTGCTGCTCGGCTTCGAGAACGAAAAGAACCGCTACGAACGCAACCTCGACTACGCGCGCACGATCGCCCGCCAGGATCCGAAGATCGTCGCCACCGTCGTGAAGAACTGGGTGTCCGATGAACGCTGAAGGCCTGACCAAGAGCGCGCTGCTGCTGATGTCGATCGGCGAGGAAGAGGCCGCTGAAGTATTCAAGTTCCTCGCGCCGCGCGAGGTGCAGAAGATCGGCGCCGCGATGGCCGCGCTGAAGAACGTCACGCGCGAGCAGGTCGAGGACGTGCTGCAGGAGTTCGCGAAGGAAGCCGAGCAGCACACCGCGCTGTCGCTCGATTCGAGCGAGTACATCCGCTCGGTGCTGACCAAGGCGCTCGGCGAGGACAAGGCCGGCGTGCTGATCGACCGGATCCTGCAGGGCAGCGACACGAGCGGCATCGAAGGCCTGAAGTGGATGGACTCGGGCGCGGTGGCCGAACTGATCAAGAACGAGCATCCGCAGATCATCGCGACGATCCTCGTGCACCTCGACCGCGACCAGGCGTCCGAGATCGCGTCGTGCTTCACCGAGCGGCTGCGCAACGACGTGATGCTGCGGATCGCGACGCTCGACGGCATCCAGCCGGCCGCGCTGCGCGAGCTCGACGACGTGCTGACCGGCCTGCTGTCCGGCAGCGACAACCTGAAGCGCAGCCCGATGGGCGGCATCCGCACCGCGGCCGAGATCCTCAACTTCATGACGAGCAATCATGAAGAAGGCGTGCTCGAAAGCGTGCGCCAGTACGACGCCGACCTCGCGCAGAAGATCGTCGACCAGATGTTCGTGTTCGAGAACCTGCTCGACCTCGAGGATCGCGCGATCCAGATGGTGCTGAAGGAAGTCGAGTCGGAAACGCTGATCATCGCGCTGAAGGGCGCGCCGCCCGCGCTGCGCCAGAAGTTCCTCGCGAACATGTCGCAGCGCGCGGCCGAACTGCTCGCCGAGGATCTCGACGCGCGCGGCCCGGTGCGCGTGTCCGAAGTCGAGACGCAGCAGCGCCGCATCCTGCAGATCGTGCGCAACCTCGCCGAAAGCGGTCAGATCGTGATCGGCGGCAAGGCGGAAGACGCGTATGTCTGATTCCGCGCGCGACCGCGCCGGCACCCTCACCGCGTACCAGCGGTGGGAGATGGCGTCGTTCGATCCGCCGCCGCCCCCGCCGCCGCCCGACGACGCGGCAGCGGCCGCCGCCGCGCTCGCCGAGGAACTGCAGCGCGTGCGCGACGCCGCGCATGCCGAAGGCCATGCGGCCGGTCACGTCGAAGGCCAGGCACTCGGTTACCAGGCCGGTTTCGAGCAAGGCCGCGAGCACGGTTTCGAAGCCGGCCAGGCCGACGCCCGCGAGCAGGCCGCGCAGCTCGCGGCGCTCGCCGCGTCGTTCCGCGAAGCCGTGTCGAGCGTCGAGCACGATCTCGCGTCCGAGCTCGCGCAGCTCGCGCTCGACATCGCGCAGCAGGTCGTGCGCCAGCACGTGAAGCACGATCCCGCCGCGCTCGTCGCGGCGGTGCGCGACGTACTCGCCGCCGAGCCGGCGTTGTCCGGCGCGCCGCATCTCGCGGTGAATCCGGCCGACCTGCCCGTCATCGAAGCCTATCTGCAGGACGATCTCGATACGCTCGGCTGGAACGTGCGCGCCGACGCGTCGATCGAGCGCGGCGGCTGCCGCGCGCACGCCGCGACGGGCGAGGTCGACGCGACGCTGCCCACCCGCTGGCAGCGCGTCGCCGCCGCGATCGGCAAGGTGAGCGCATGGTGACGCCCACGCGCGAATCGATCCTGTACGACGGTATGACGCCGCTCGAACGCGAGCTCGCGCTCGCGTCGTTCGGCCCCGACGGCATGCTCGACACCGCGCACGACGCGCACGACGCGCCGGCGCACGCGACGGATGCCGCCGGCGATGCGCCGCGCGCGCCGCACAATCCGCATCTCGCGCACTGGCGCACCCACCTGAACGGGCTCGCGACACGCAGCCACCGCGCGCTGCCGTTGCGGCCGTGCGGGCGCCTCACGCGCGCCGCGGGCCTCGTGCTCGAGGCGATCGGGCTGCGCCTGTCGGTCGGTGCCGAATGCACGATCGAATTGCCGCCCGGCAGCACGCTGCCGCACGCGGAAGCGGAAGTCGTCGGGTTCTCCGGCGATCGCCTGTTCCTGATGCCGACCACCGACGTCGCCGGCGTCTTGCCCGGCGCGCGCGTATGGCCGCTGGAGGCCGCGCCCGTCGCCGATCCGCTCGCGGGCGCCAAGCGGCTGCCGGTCGGCTGGGAGATGCTCGGGCGCGTCGTCGACGCGTCGGGCCGCCCGCTCGACGGCCTGGGCCCGCTTGCGTCGAAGGTCGACGCGCCGCTGTCGGCGCCGTCGATCAACCCGCTCGATCGCGAGCCGATCCACCACGTGCTCGACGTCGGCGTGCGCGCGATCAACGGGCTGCTCACCGTCGGCCGCGGGCAGCGAATGGGCCTGTTCGCGGGCTCCGGCGTCGGCAAATCGGTGCTGCTCGGCACGATGGCGCGCTACACCAGCGCGGAAGTGATCGTGATCGGGCTGATCGGCGAACGTGGCCGCGAAGTGAAGGAATTCATCGAACAGATCCTCGGCGAGGACGGGCTCGCGCGCTCGGTCGTCGTCGCGGCGCCGGCCGACGTGTCGCCGCTGCTGCGGATGCAGGGCGCCGCCTACGCGACCTCGCTCGCCGAATATTTCCGCGACCAGGGCAAGCACGTGCTGCTGCTGATGGATTCGCTGACGCGCTACGCGATGGCGCAGCGCGAGATCGCGCTCGCGATCGGCGAGCCGCCCGCGACCAAGGGCTATCCGCCGTCGGTGTTCGCGAAGCTGCCCGCACTCGTCGAGCGCACCGGCAACGGGCCCGAAGGCGGCGGCTCGATCACCGCGTTCTACACGGTGCTGACCGAAGGCGACGACCAGCAGGACCCGATCGCCGACTCGGCGCGCGCGATCCTCGACGGCCACATCGTGCTGTCGCGCGCGCTCGCCGAAGCCGGCCACTATCCGGCGATCGACATCGAGGCATCGATCAGCCGCGCGATGACCGCGCTGATCGACGAAACGCATCTCGACCGCGTGCGGCAGTTCAAGCAGATGCTGTCGCGCTACCAGCGCAATCGCGACCTGATCGCGGTCGGCGCCTACGCGCCGGGCCGCGACGCGCAGCTCGACCGCGCGATCGCGCTCTACCCGCGCATCGAATCGTTCCTGCAGCAGGGCTTTCGCGAATGCGCACCGTTCGCGTCGAGCCTCGCCGCGCTCGATGCGCTGTTCGACGTACACGGAGGCTGATCCCGATGGCACCCGGTTTTCCCCTTCAACTGCTGCTCGACCGCGCGCAGGAAGACCTCGACACGGCCGCGAAGCAGCTCGGCACCGCGCAGCGCGACCGCACCGCGGCCGCCGAACAGCTCGATGCGCTGCTGCGCTATCGCGACGAATACCACGCGCGCTTCGCACAGTCCGCGCAGCACGGGATGCCGGCCGGCAACTGGCGCAATTTCCAGGCGTTCATCGATACGCTCGACGCGGCGATCGTGCAGCAGCGCAACGTGCTGGCCGCGGCCGAGGTCCGCATCGACGAGGCGCGCCCGAACTGGCAACAGAAGAAGCGCACCGTCGGCTCATACGAAATCCTGCAGGCGCGCGGCGTCGCGCAGGAAGCGCAGCGTACCGCGAAGCGCGAACAGCGCGACGCCGACGAACACGCCGCGAAGATCCTGCGCATGCGGGCCGACGCGGCCCGCTCGGCGTAACCGCTCACCGCTTTCGAACGAGAGAATCGTCATGCCTCCCCTGCCCCTGCTCGGCGCGCTGCTCGACACCGCCGGCACCGCACTCAAGGCCGTCCGCGACGCGGGTTCGTCCGCCGCCGCCAAGTCCACCGGCAACGATGCCGCAACCAGCCCGGCCGCCGTGCCGTTCGCGCAGACGCTGAAGCAAAGCGTCGGCACGCGGCACGACGCGGCGCTCGCCGGCAAGCCGGACGTCTCGACGAAGCAGGCATCGTCGACGCCGGCCGCCGGCACGAAGCTGTCCGACCACGACAGCGACGACGACAAGTCGACCGACGACGCGAACGCGACGCCCAATCCCGACGCCGCCGCGCTCGCCGCGGCCGCCGCCGTGCAGGCACAACTGCAGGTGCGCGCGAACGACACGGCGCCGGCCGATGCCGAAACCGCCGCCGCTTCCGCCACTTCCGCCACCGCCGTGCAAACGACGGCCGTATCCGGCCAGCCCGACGCCACGGCCGCGCTGACGAATCATGCCGGCAAGGATGCGGCCGCCGAGCCGGCTGCCCCGGCGTCGGGTCGCGACGCGCTGCAGGCCGCGCTGGCGAAGTTGACGGGCGGTGCGGGTGCGATCGCGATGCCCGCGACGGGCACGGCGGCGGCAGCAGCGGCGGCACCGGCAGCGACGACGAGCGAATCGGCCGCCGCCGCGCCGCTGACGCCGAAAGTCCCGACCTTCGACCGCACGCTCGCCGACGCGAAAGGCGCGCTCGCGACACAGCAGACGCCCGCGCAAACCACCGCACCGGCGCTGCAGGCCGGCGCCACCGGCCAACCCGCCGCGCACGCATTCGCGGCCGCCGAGGAAACCGCGAGCCCGGCCGCCGACGCAACGGCCGCTGCCGCCGCCACGGCTGCGGCAGCCGCACAGGCGAACCTCCAGGCATCGCCCGCCGCCAGCACGATCGCCGCGGCCAACACGCATGTGCTGGCCCCGCATGTCGGCACCGCCGACTGGACCGACGCGCTGAGCCAGAAGGTCGTGTTCCTGTCGAATGCGCACCAGCAGAGCGCCGAGCTGACGCTGAACCCGCCGGACCTCGGCCCGCTGCAGGTCGTGCTGCGCGTCGCGGACAACCACGCGCATGCGCTGTTCGTGTCGCAGCACGCGCAGGTGCGCGACGCGGTGGAAGCCGCGCTGCCGAAGCTGCGCGAAGCGATGGAAGCCGGCGGTCTCGGCCTGGGCAGCGCGACCGTCAGCGCCGGCGGTTTCGCGTCGCAGCAGCAGAGCCCGCAACAAGGCTTCGCCGGCGGCCAGTCGTCGCCGCGCGCACGCGCCGGATCGTCAGCCGTCGACGCACCGGTCGACGCTGCCCAATCCGCAGCGGCCGGCGCGACCGTGAGCCGCGCGGGCCTCGTCGATACGTTCGCCTGAGCATCGTGCCGGTCGCGGGCCGGTGCGCGCCGCTCAGCGGCCGTGCGCCGCCGCGGCCGCCTCGCCGCGCGGCACGCCGCCGCGGCGCGTCGCGACGATGAAGTCCGCCGCGCGTTCGCCGATCATCACCGACGGCGCATTCGTGTTCCCGCCGATCAGCGTCGGCATCACCGACGCATCCACCACCCGCAGCCCTTCGACGCCCCGCACGCGCAGTTGCGGATCCACGACCGCGCGCGCATCCGAGCCCATCCGGCAGGTGCCGACCGGGTGATAGATCGTGTCCGCATGCGCGACGATCGTCGCGCGCAGCTCGGCTTCGCTCTGGTCCGCCCGCGTGTACAGCTCGCGCCCGCCCTGCGACGCGAGCGGCGCCTGCGACAGGATCCGGCGCATCGCCTGCGCGCCGCGCACGAGCAGGTCGAGATCGCGCGTATCGCTGAAGAAACGCGGATCGATCAGCGGCGCGTCGCGCGCATCGCCGCTCGCGAGCGCGACCGTGCCGCGGCTGAACGGGCGCAGCGCGCACACGTGCAGCGAATAGCCGAAGCCCCAGTGCATCTTGCGGTTGTGATCGTCGACGAGCGCCGTGCAGAAATGCAGTTGCAGGTCCGGACGATCGAGCGACGGGTCGCTCTTGATGAAGCCGCCGGCCTCCGCGACGTTGCTCGTCATCATCCCCGTGCGGCTCGAGAAGTAGCGCGCGAGCGCCGGCGTCATCTTCGCGATCCCGCGCAGGCACACGCCGACCAGCTCCGACGAATTCACGCGCGTGTTGATGATGAAGTCGATATGGTCGATCAGGTTGGTGCCGACGTCCGGCGCGTCCTGCACAACCGCGATCCCGTGCCGGCGCAGCTGTTCCGCCGGCCCGATCCCCGAGCACATCAGCAGTTGCGGCGAATTGAACGCGCCGGCCGACAGGATCACTTCCGCGCGCGCGCCGAGCGTCTCGACGCGTCCATCGCGCGACACCACGACACCGACCGCGCGCTTGCCGTCGAAGCCCACGCGCAGCACCGTCGCATCGGTGATCACCTGCAGGTTCGGCCGGTTGCGGTCGTAGATGTACGCCCGCGCGACGCTGCAGCGCGAGCCGTCGCGATGCGTGACCTGATAGAAGCCGACGCCTTCCTGCGTCGCGCCGTTGAAATCGTCGTTGAGCGGATAACCGGCCGCGTGCGCGGCCTGGATGAATCGTTCGGAGAACGGATTGCGAAAGCGCAGATCGGACACCGTCAACGGGCCGTCCGCGCCATGCCATGCATCGGCGCCGCGTTGGTTGCCTTCCGCGCGGCGGAAATACGGCAGCACGTCGCGCCAGCCCCAGTCCGTCGCGCCGAGTTGCGCCCATTCGTCGTAGTCGCCCGGGTGGCCGCGCGTATAGATCATCGCGTTGATCGCGCTCGAGCCGCCCATTCCGCGACCGCGCGGCTGGTAGCCGCGGCGGCCGCCGAGCCCCGGCTGCGGCACCGTTTCGTAACCGTAGTTCGTACCGAGCTTGAACGGCACGAGCGCCGCGATCCCCACCGGCATGTTGACGAGCAGGTTGCGCTCCGTGTGCGAGCCGGCCTCGATCAGCGCGATGGTCGCGTCCGGGCATGCATCGGCGAGGCGGCTGGCGAGGCTCGACCCGCCCGACCCTCCGCCGACGATGATGTAGTCGTATTGCATGTCACGTCTCCTTCGTGTCATGAACGGCGCCCGGCGCGGCCCGGCTCCCGCTTGTAATGTTCGGGCATTGTAGGAATGGCCGTCGCGCGCGCGGCACGCCGATTCAAGAGCGATTCCTCTAAACGCCCGCGTGAACTAAATTTAAGATGTATCGATTGATGCGACGCGATGCACCGGCCGAAAGAAGCCGCGCCGTCGCGAAACTGGGGAGACGACGATGCAGCGCGACGTTCTGCAGGCCGCGTGCCGACCGGGTTGTCCGGACGCACCGCGCACGGCCTGCATTTCATTTCAAACGGATGCCCGGGCGGTGACGTGCAACACCGTGCGCGCGGCCGGTCGAAATCGAACGACGCCACGTATCGCCGACCGTTTGAACGGCGCGTCGGATGCGCGGCAGGCCCTGCCTGCAAGCGTATCGTCACGCGCATCACGCTGCCCCGGTTCGGCGCGTCGGCAAGCGCCGGCGGCGCGCGATCGCGCACCATTCGGAACTCGCATCGAGCCGTACGCGCATCCCGGGCAACCCCGTTTTGGAACGCGAACACCGTCGCGCGGATGCGACGCTTGCCGCACGCTGCACCCTGTTTTCGCCCGCGCATCGCATCCGGCCCCGCGCCGCGCGACGCGCGCCATCCTGACCCGCCCCGCCACGCTCGCCGAGCGGGTACGTGCGGCCTGACTGCTGGCCGACGTGCCACGCCCAACTGGAGGAGACGACATGAAGAACGACCTGCCCGAACTGGCCCCGCAAGCGCTGCCGTCGGTCGATGCGCTGACGTCGCTGCTGCGCGACCAGCGCGCGGCCTATCTGCGCGCGCCGTATCCGGAGTGGGACACCCGCGCGCAGCACCTGCGCGCGCTGCGCACGATGCTGATCGATCACGCGGATGCGCTCGCCGAGGCGATCAGCGCCGACTTCGGGCATCGCGCGAAACAGGAAGTGCTGCTGTCGGAAATCTGGATGGCGAAGGAAGAGATCGACGACGCGCTCAAGCACGGCAAGCGCTGGATGAAGCCCACCGCCAAGCCGATGAACAAGTGGCTGCGGCCGGCACGCGCGAAGGTGCTGCCGCAGCCGCTCGGCGTGGTCGGCATCGTCGTGCCGTGGAACTATCCGATCCTGCTCGCGGCCGGGCCGCTGATCTGCGCGCTCGCGGCCGGCAACCGCGCGATCGTCAAGATGTCCGAACTGACGCCGCGCACGTCGGCGCTGTTCGAACAGCTGATCGCGAAGACCTTCTCGCGCGACCACGTCGCGGTCGTGAACGGCGATGCGGAGATCGGCGCCGCGTTCAGCGCGCTGCCGTTCGATCACCTGCTGTTCACCGGCTCGACGCAAGTCGGCCGTCACGTGATGCGCGCCGCGGCCGACAATCTCACCCCTGTCACGCTCGAGCTCGGCGGCAAGTCGCCGGCGATCGTCGGCCCGAATGCGCGCTTCGATGCGGCCGTCGACGCGATCATCGGCGGCAAGACGCTGAACGCGGGCCAGACCTGCATCGCACCCGACTACGTGCTGCTGCCGCGCGGGATGGAAGCCGCGTTCATCGAGCGCGCGCGGGCGCGCTTCGCGAAGCTGTATCCGGACCTGTCGACCAACGGCGACTACACGACGATCGTGACGCCGCGCCATTACGCCCGGCTGCAACAGCTCGCGACCGACGCGCAGGCGGCCGGCGCGCAACTGCATCCGCTGTCGGACGCGCAGTCCGATCCCGTGTCGCGCCGCTTCGTGCCGTGCGCGGTCACGCACGTGCCGGTCGCGTCGCAGCTGATGCAGGAGGAAATCTTCGGGCCGCTGCTGCCGCTCGTGCCGTACGAGCGGCTCGACGAGGCGATCGCGTACGTGAACGCGCGGCCGCGGCCGCTCGCGCTGTATCTGTTCGACGAGGATGGCGGCACGGTCGACCGCGTGATGCGCGAAACGATCTCGGGCGGCGTGACGGTGAACGACGCGCTGATGCACATCGCGTGCGGCAGCTTGCCGTTCGGCGGTGTCGGCGCGAGCGGGATGGGCGCGTATCACGGCTACGACGGCTTCGTGACGTTCTCGAAAATGAAGCCCGTGCTCACGCAGGCGCGCCTGAATACCCGCGGGCTGATCGCACCGCCTTACGGCAAGCGCTTCGCGGCGGTAATCAGGATGATGCTGAGGTTCTGAGCGATGCGGGCCGCGCGCCACGCGCGTCGGCCCGCCCGAGCATGCCGCGCGGCGAGGTTGCCGCGCGCGCCGTCACACGGGCCAGAGCGGCCCTTCCTGCATCGCGCCGATCTGCTCGCGCAGCTCGAGCACGCGTGCTTCCCAGTAGCGATGCGTGTTGAACCACGGGAACGCGGCCGGAAACGCCGGATCGTCCCAGCGGCGCGCCAGCCAGGCCGCGTAGTGGATCAGGCGCAGCGTGCGCAGCGCTTCGACCAGATGCAGCTCGCGCGGCTCGAATTCGCAGAAGTCCTCATAACCGGCGAGCAGGTCCGCGAGCGCGCGCGACGCGCCTTCGCGATCGCCGGGCAGCAGCAGCCACAGATCCTGGACCGCGGGCGCCATCCGGCTGTCGTCGAAGTCGACGAAATGCGGGCCCGCGTCGGTCCACAGCACGTTGCTCGGATGGCAGTCGCCGTGCGTGCGCAGCAGGCGGATCTCGCCCGCCCGCTCGAACGCGGCCTCGACGCCTTCGAGCGCGAGCGCCACCGCTGTCGCGTAGGCGGGCCGTACATCGTCGGGGATGAAATCGTGCGCGAGCAGGTAGTCGCGCGGCTCGTAGCCGAACGTGCGGATGTCGAGCACGGGACGCGCGACATACGGCTGCGTCGCGCCGACCGCGTGAATGCGGCCGATGAAGCGGCCGAGCCATTCGAGCGTGTCGCTGCGGTCGAGATCGGGCGCGCGGCCGCCGCGCCGCTCGAAGATCGAGAAGCGAAAGCCGTCGAACGCGTGCAGCGTGCGGCCGTCGACGACGCGCGCGGGCACCGCCGGAATCTCGCGCGCGGCGAGTTCGGCGACGAACGCGTGTTCTTCCAGGATCGCGTCGTCCGACCAGCGCGCGGGCCGGTAGAACTTCGCGACGACGGGCGGGCCGTCTTCGATGCCGACCTGGTAGACGCGGTTCTCGTAGCTGTTGAGGGCGAGCAGGCGCCCGTCGGTGCGCAGCCCGGACGGCATCAGCACGCTGTCGAGCGCGTCGAGCACGCACTCGGGCGTGAGGCCGGCGAACGGCGGGCCGGCGGGCGTTGCGGGAGCGGAAGTGTCGTCTTTCATGCCCCGCATTGTGCCGTCAGCCGCGCCGAAACACGAGCGCCCGGTGCGGCACGCACGCTCAGTGGATCGCGGCGCCGGCCGGCAGCACGGATTCGCCGGTGTCGATCAGGTCCTCGAGAAAGAACGGTTCGGTGTTGAGTTCCTTCGACTCGCCCGGCACGCCCGCGTACCAGGTCACCATGGCCATGTCGCCCAGAACGCGCTGAACGATGCCGCGCGCGCCCTTCGGCACCGCGATATGGGTAGTGCAGACAATCGACCCGACATGCATGATGGTTCCCCACTCTTGAAACTTGAAACCCGGCTCGCTGGCGAGCCGGCAAATGCACGATCCGCGCCGCCCTCATCGGGGTGTTGCGCGTGATCCCATTGTTCACGGTTTATCGAAGCGCGAAAAGAAGAAGAAGCAGGCGAAGTGCCGCGAATTCGTCGAATGTCTCCAATCAACCACTGCGCCGCGCATGCGCTTGCACGGGCGGACACCCCCATCATACCCTGTCGAATGTGACTGCCCGCCGAATCCGCCCACACGCGCGGCGCGCACGCGAATCGCACGACGGGCGTATCGTCTGCCCTTTGCCCGGTCGTCACGAAACTTCGCGTGACCGCACCGAACGGAACCACGCCCGCGGCCTCGCGCCGCGACACCTCGCCTCCCTACCTCGAACGCGGCTCGCGCGGCTACTGGCGGCGCGCGAGCGTCGCGCTGCTGTTCGCCGGGTACGCGACCTTCTCGCGGCGCTACTACGTGCAGCCGCTGCTGCCGGAATTCTCGCGCACGTTCGGCGTCAGCCCCGTGCAGAGCAGTCTCACGCTGCCGTTCTCGACCGCCGCGGTCGCCGTCGCCGTGTTCGTCGCGGGCTTCGTCTCCAAAGGCGTGAGCCGCCACCGGCCGATGACGGCGTCGCTGCTGCTGTCGTCGCTGCTCACGCGCGTCGCCGCGTTCGCGCCGCACCGGCACCAGAGGCTCGTGCCGCGCGCGCTGACCGGGCTCGCGCTCGGCGGCGTGCCCGCGATCGGCATGGTGCATCTCGCCGAGGCAGTACGCCCGGACGGGCTCGGGCTCGCGATGGGGCGCTACGTCGGCGGCAACGCGATCGGCGGGATGGCCGGACGCGCGGCGCCGGCCTGCCGCCGACAGCTGTTGCGCTGGATCACCGCCTTGCGTTACCTTTGACGTTCATTCGCGTTCAAGCGCATTTCGACACGATGCATCCGCTCACGTCCGCCCTCGCAAAATCCCGGCCGCAGTTCGACTCGCGGCCGCAGGCGTGCGCGCATCCGTCGGTCCTCCCGCCTCCTGTCGCACCGCCGCTCGTCGGCGCCGCGCCGCCCCCGCCGGCGGCACGCGTCGGCTGACCGGCCGGCTTTCGTTCTCCGTTTTCCATTCGCCCGCTTGCGGCCGTTCGTGCGCGATCACGCACGGCGCGTTGCTACGCGCGCGACATGGAACGTTTCGATCCGTTCGACAGGTGGATTCACATGGTTTCGTTCAAACGCGCGCTCGCCGCGCATGGCGTGACGTCGCTCTTCGTCTTGCTGTGGAGCAGCGGCGCGATCTTCGCTGAACTCGGTCTGCGTCACGCATCCGCGTTCGTCTTTCTCACCGCACGATTCGCGCTCGCGTCACTCGTGCTGCTCGTGCTCGCCGTCATGCGCGGACGCTGGCTGCCGCCGCGCGGCGAGCGGCGCATGGCCGCGCTGACCGGTCTGCTGATGATGGGCGGCTATTCGATCTTCTACCTGCTCGCGCTCGACCGCGGGATCGCGCCGGGCGTGCTCGCGACGATCCTCGGCGTGCAGCCGATCCTCACGCTCGCGATCGTCGAGCGGCGCTGGCAGCCGATGCGCATCGCCGGGCTCGGGCTGTCGCTGGCCGGCCTCGCCCTCGTCGTGTGCCGCGGCGTGGGCGGTGCCGGCCTGCCGCTCATGGGCGTCGCCTGCGCGCTCACGGCGCTCGTCGCGCTGACCGCCGGCTCGCTGCTGCAAAAGCGCGTGCGCGCGGCGCCTGCCGACGTGCTGCCGCTGCAGAACGCGATCGGCCTCGCGCTGTGCGTGGCGATCCTGCCGTTCCGGCCGATCTCGCTCGAGGTCGGCTGGGCATTCGTCGTGCCGCTGCTGTGTCTCGGCATCGTGATCTCGGTGATCGCGCAATTGCTGTTCTACCGGTTGATGCAGCGCGGCGATCTCGTCAACGTGACGAGCCTGTTCTATCTCGTACCCGTCGTCACCACGTTGATGGACGCGGCCTGGCTCGGCAACCGGCCCGAGCCGCTCGCGCTCGCCGGCATGGGGGCGATCGTCGCGGGGCTCGCGCTCGTCTTCCGCACGCCGGCCGTTCGCGCGCAACCCGATCGCGCGTAAGCGGACGGGCCGCCGCACCCGCGGGTACGGCGGCCCGTATCGAACACGTACGACGTTTCCGCGCAAATCGAAAGGAACGGGAAAGACTTGCGCAAGGCATTCGTCCGATTCGCGGAAAAAATGCGGAATCCCCGGGGTTTTCCGCATACTTTTAATGGTTCGGATAGCGAAAAACGCGGCGAGGTTGCCTATACTCGAACTGTCCGACCCGCTCTCGATCGGGTCGGTCCAACTATCAGAAATGCCCGGCATGGGGCTGGAAGACGCGCGTGCGCCCGTTCCGGCCGACTATGGAGACACGCATGACGACCTATTTCACGATCGGCGACTTCATCCTGTTGATTCCGATGGCGCTGGCCGGAGCGCTATTTCTCGGCGCGGTGCCGTGTGCAACCGAATTCCGCCACAACCTGCTGCGCGTGCTCGGCGTCATCCTCGGCGTCGGCGTGGCGGTATTGCTCGTCGAAGGCCTGCCTGCGCTGCTCTAGCGACGCGCGTTGCGCGCGCCGGTCACCTCGCTGCATCGCAGCGACGTGACGGCTCGTGTGTGCGCTGCGATAGCCGCGACACGGCATGCGATCGTTCGCATCCCGTATCGACTGTCCCTGCTGCCGATCAGATCGCCTGATCGGTGGACGGCTTTTCCCACAGATTGATGCCGCCTTCGGTCGCGTAGCGATCGATCTCCGCGAGTTCGTCGGCCGAGAACGCGAGGTTCTTCAGCGCGCCGACGTTTTCACGCACCTGTTCCGCACGGCTCGCGCCGATCAGTGCGGACGTCACGCGGCCATTGCGCAACACCCACGCGAGCGCCATCTGCGCGAGGCTTTGCCCGCGCCGCTCCGCGATGCCGTTGAGCTTGCGCACCTGCTCGAGGTTGTCGGCGTTCAGGTGATCCTGCTTCAGCGAGCCGCCGCCCGGCTTGTTCACGCGCGCATCGGCCGGCACGCCGTTCAGGTATTTCGACGTCAGCAGTCCCTGCGCAAGCGGCGTGAATGCGATGCTGCCCGTGCCGATGTCGTCGAGCGTGCCGAGCAGGTCCGGCTCGACCCAGCGGTTCAGCATGTTGTACGACGGCTGATGGATCAGCAGCGGCACCTTGTATTGCGCGAGCAGTTCGGCCATCTCGCGCGTCTTCGCGGCCGAGTACGACGAGATGCCGATGTACAGCGCCTTGCCCTGCTGCACGGCCGATGCGAGCGCGCCGGCGGTTTCCTCGAGCGGCGTGTGCGCGTCGAAGCGGTGCGAATAGAAGATGTCGACGTAGTCGAGCCCCATCCGCTGCAGGCTCTGGTCGAGGCTCGCGAGCACGTACTTGCGCGACCCGCCGCCGCTGCCGTACGGCCCCGGCCACATGTCCCAGCCGGCCTTCGTCGAGATCAGCAGTTCGTCGCGATACGGCCGGAAATCTTCCTTCAGCAGCCGGCCGAAGTTGGTTTCGGCGCTGCCGTACGGCGGCCCGTAGTTGTTCGCGAGGTCGAAGTGATTGATGCCGAGGTCGAACGCGGTGCGCAGGATGTCGCGCTGCGTCGCGATCGGCGTCGAGTCGCCGAAGTTGTGCCACAGGCCAAGCGACAGCGCGGGCAGTTTGAGCCCGGATTTGCCGCAGGTGCGGTATTGCATGTCGGCATAACGTTCGGAAGCTGCTTCGTAGGCCATGAGTCGGTTCCGTCAGGACGTCGGGGAAGGGCCGCGCGCCGCGCGCGAACATCGCGCGCCGGCGGCGAAGGAAACATACGACGGTTATGGTAGCGAACGTGGCCGATGCGCGCACGGCAACGCACGACAATGGACGCGACCGCGCGCGTCGCCTACACTGCGGCGTCTCGAATCACCGTTACAGCGAGGTTGGTATGTCCCGGGTCATCTCGGTAGCGCTGCTCGTCGGCGGCATCGTGCTGCTGTATTTCGGCGGCCAGTCGTTCCATTCGATCAACGACAACGTGTCGCGCTTCTTCACCGGCTCGCCCGCCACGAAGACGATCCTGCTGATCGCCGGCGGCGCCGTCGCAATGCTGATCGGCCTGATCGGCCTCGCGATGCCGGCCAACAGGCGCTGATCGCGTAACCGCGCGACGCACGACGCACGACGGCCCGCATTGCGCGCGCGGGCCGTGCAAAACGCAACGGGCGGCCCAGGCCGCCCGTTTGTTCATCCGCCCGCGCGGCGGCAACGCCGCATCGGACCGCCGACGCGGCTGCATCGCCGCCCGAACCGCTGCTAGAACTGCACTTCCGGCTTCGCCGCCGAACGCGTGCCCGGCATGGGCCGGTTGCTCACGCCGTGATACGTGTAGACAAGCGAGAACTTCACCTGGTCGGAGCGATTCTGCCCCGCCGAATGCAGCGTGTTGCAGTGGAAGAACACGACGTCGCCCGTCTGGAGCGACGGGCAGGTTGCCGCGTCGATCATCCTGCGGTTTTCCGGCAGGTCGCCGCGGAAGAACTTCGCGTCGTCGAACGCTTCCGGCCCGAATTCGGCCGTGTGCGAGCCCGGCACCAGCCAGAGCGCCCCGTTTTCATTCGTTTCCGGCCCGAGCGCGAGCCACACCGACACCATGTCCGCGCGTTCGAACGACCAGTAGCGGAAGTCGCGATGCCAGCCCGTCAGGCTGCCGTACGCCGGGTGCTTCGTCATCATGCAGTTGTGATGCGCGCGCGACAGCACCGGCTGCTCGCCGAAGTACTCGCGCATCCACGCGCCGATTTCGGGTGCGATCGCGCGCTCGGCGAACGCCGGATCGCGCGTGTAGGCGTCCAGCAGCCGCCGCACCGTGTGCCCGCCCGGCGCATGCTTCGACTCGGGCGCACCCGGGTAGCGCAAATCCGCTTCGAACTCGATCGGCTCCGCCGCTTCCTGCAACTGGCGCTCCGCGATCTGCTTGAGCGCCGCGCACTGCGCTTCGCCGACGAGGCCGCGCGCGACGACGAAGCCGCGTTCGCGCAATTCCGCGACTTGCGCGCGGATCGATTCCGACTGCAATGGAGACGACATGGGATGCCAGATGTTTATTGTGTGAATGTGACGATTGTAAATCGGCGCCGGATGCCGCGAACAGCGCCATTGTCGTGCGCAGGGGCATGCCAATCGCCGATTTGATCTGGCGCAAGGGAACTGTGCGGCGCGGCGCGAGCCTCAGCGACAGGCGGTATGCGGCGACACGCTTGCGGCACAAGGGTTTATCGCGACTTTTGCACGTCATGAAACCCCTGTAGCCTGTCGCGGCCTGTCAATTCTGGCGGGCGCGGCGCGCAACGACTTTCGGTAAGATCCGTTGCGCCATCCGAGGCCGTTCATACCAGTGCGCTCTTCAAGGGCGCCATCCATACAAGCGAAGCATCGTTCACATGCCATTCCGTCTGACTTCCCGTCTCAGCCGCGCTGCAAAGCGCGTCGTGCCGCCTGCTCCCGCCCGCCCGCTGCGCCATCACCGCGCCCGCACGCAGGCGCTCGCCGAGCACACGCAAGCGCACAGCCGGCTGGACGGCATCCGCGCGTGGTTCCACGCGTTCTTCTCGATGATGAGCGCGCAGGCGTTCGCACGCCGCGCCGGCCTGCGAACGCTGCTGCAGAAGCCGTCGTCGCTGCGCGCGCTCGCGCTGCGCCGCACGCTGGGCCCGCAGCGCCGCATCAACCGCCCGCGCCGCCTCGCGGCCAGCAACGGCTGGTTCGGGTTCAGCGCACGCTGAAGCCGCGCCGGCGGGCAGTGCCCGCCACGATCGTCGCGACGCCGTCATCTCGCCGGCGCGCGACACGCATAAAAAAACCCCGGCATGCCGGGGTTTTTCGTTTCAGGCGGACGACGCTTACGCGACGCGTGCCGTCGGCTCCACGCCAGCCGCTTCGGCCAGCGCGAGTGCCTTGTCGGTTGCTTCCCACGAGAATTCCGGCTCTTCGCGGCCGAAGTGACCGTAAGCGGCCGTCTTCTCGTAGATCGGGCGCAGCAGGTCGAGCATCTTGATGATGCCCTTCGGACGCAGGTCGAAATGCTCGCGCACGAGCTGCGTGATCACCGCATCCGACACGCGGCCCGTGCCGAACGTGTTGACCATCACCGAGGTCGGCTCGGCGACGCCGATCGCGTACGACACCTGGATCAGCGCGCGCGATGCGAGGCCTGCCGCGACGATGTTCTTCGCGACGTAACGGCCGGCATACGCCGCCGAACGGTCGACCTTCGACGGATCCTTGCCCGAGAACGCGCCGCCGCCGTGCGGTGCGGCACCGCCGTAGGTATCGACGATGATCTTGCGGCCGGTCAGGCCGCAGTCGCCCTGCGGGCCGCCGATCACGAACCGGCCGGTCGGGTTCACCAGGAACTTGATGTCGCCCTTGATCAGGTCGGCCGGCAGCGTCGGCTTGATGATTTCCTCGATCACGGCTTCGCGCAGCGCCGGCAGCTCGATGTCCGGTGCGTGCTGCGTCGACAGCACGACGGTGTCGATCGAATCCGGGCGGCCATCGACGTAGCGGACCGTGACCTGCGACTTCGCGTCCGGACGCAGCCACTGCAGGCGGCCGTCGCGGCGCAGGCTGGCCTGGCGCTCGACGAGACGGTGCGACAGGTAGATCGGCAGCGGCATCAGTTCCGGCGTTTCGTCGCATGCGTAACCGAACATCAGGCCCTGGTCGCCCGCGCCTTGATCGAGGTTGTCGTCATGCGCGCGATCGACGCCTTGCGCGATGTCCGGCGACTGCTTGTCGTACGCGACGAGCACCGCGCAACCCTTGTAGTCGATGCCGTATTCGGTGTTGTCGTAGCCGATGCGCTTGATGGTGTCGCGCGCGATCTGGATGTAATCGATGTTGGCCGTCGTGGTGATTTCACCGGCCAGAACGACGAGACCCGTGTTGCACAGCGTTTCGGCCGCAACGCGGGAATATTTGTCCTGCTCGAGGATGGCGTCGAGAATCGCGTCCGAGATTTGGTCCGCGACCTTGTCCGGATGGCCTTCGGAGACGGATTCGGACGTGAAGAGATAATCGTTTGCCACTTTTTCAGGCTCCTGTGTGGTTACGGTTGGTTTCACGTAGCCAGCTTCGTTGGGCCTGAAGCGGCGACGCTTTAGCGGATTACCAGAACCGGGCAGCGCGCTTCGCGCCAGCCGGCTTCGCCCCGCAAGTTGTCAGTTAACTCGGCGAAGCCCGTATTATAACGGCTTTCTTGAATTGTCACAGAGCGCCGCCCGTGCTGCATCGTCCGCTGTCCTACCCCCCTGTTCGCAACGTGCCGGCCAGCCGGCCCCACGGAGATTCCGCATGCTAGGCCGCCTCGGCACGCACCTCGCCATCGGCTTGCTGAAGCTGCTCGCCCTGCTGCCCTACGGTCTGACCGCACGGTTCGGCGATGGCCTCGGCTGGCTGCTGTATCAGATTCCCAGCCGGCGCAAGCGCATCGTACATATCAATCTGAAACTCTGCTTCCCCGACTGGAGCGACGAACGGCGCGAGGAAGTGGCGGGCCTGCATTTCCGCCACGCGATCCGCAGCTACGTCGAGCGCAGCTACCAGTGGTTCGCGTCGGAAGCGGCCTATCGCAAGCTGTTTACGGTCGAGAGCGAGGTCGACCTCACCGATCCGGACATGCCGCCGACGCTGCTGCTCGGTTTCCATTTCGTCGGCATCGAGGCCGGCTCGATGGCGCTCAATCTTGCACTCGCCCGGACGTGCGGCTCGCTCTACACGCCGATGAAGAGCCCGGAAATCGAAGCCGCGGCCAAAGCCGGCCGCAGCCGCTTCGGCGCGGAACTCGCGAGCCGGGCCGACAACGCGCGTACCGTGCTGCGCTGGCTGCGCGACCGCAAGCCGGTGATGCTCGGCGCCGACATGGACTACGGGCTGCGCAACTCGACGTTCGTGCCCTTCTTCGGCGTTCCGGCCTGCACGCTGACGGCCGTCGGCCGGTTCGCAAAGACCGGCCACGCGCAGGTCCTGCCGTTCATCGGCGAGGTGCTGCCGAACTACAAGGGGTACCGGCTGAAGGTGTTCAAGCCGTGGGATCACTATCCGACCGGCGACGACGATCTCGACGCGCGGCGGATGAACGAATTCCTAGAGGAACAGATTCCGCTGATGCCCGAGCAGTATTACTGGGTGCACAAGCGCTTCAAGACGCGCCCGCCCGGCGAGCCGAGCGTCTACTGAGTCGAACCCGCGGGCGCGCCGTCAGATGCGCGCCTGCACCCTCGCCACCTTCGGCGCGCCTTTCGCGCGCGCCTGCCAGAGATCGTAGGCCGACTGCTGCGCCAGCCACAGATCCGCCTTCCCGCCGTTTTCCTCGCCCAGCCACGCTTCGAGACGCAGCGCCATTTCAGGCGAGATGCCGGCATGGCCGTGCAGGATGCGCGACAGCGCCGCGCGCGTGACGCCGAGCTGCGCAGCGGCTTCGGTGACGGTCAGGCCGAGCGCCGGCAAGACGTCGTCGCGCAGCGCCTCGCCCGGATGGGGCGGATTGAAGATGCGAGTCATGGCGTTGAATGACCTCAGTGATAGTCTTGATAGTTGACCAGGACGACATCAGGGCCCTCGAACCTGAACGTCAGGCGCCAGTTGACGCTCACGCTCACCGAGTAGTAACCCTCCAGCCCGCCGGCGAGGCCATGCAGGCGCCAGCCTGGTACGTTCATGTCGAACGGCTGGCTCGCCATGTCGAGACGGGCAAGCTGGCGCCGCAACCTCGGGGCATGATCCGGCCGGATGCCAGCCTTGCTCCCGTTCGTGAAAAACGCTTCCAGCCCGTTGTGCTGCCATGACTTGATCATGGGCCTCCCACACTCGAGTGCGATTCGATGGCATGGCCCACATGGCGTATAGCCAGACTATACGAATCGCCTGATTGATTTGTCAATTTGACCGGTACGAAAACACGCACGCGGGGAATCCCGTGCGCTGGCAACGGCGGGACGCGTGCCGCCGGATTCACCGGTCCCGACAACGCTCGCCCCATCGCACCACCTCAATCTGCCGACTCACCGCCCACGCGACCAGTCAGCCGATCGGCCGGCAGCGCCGCGCTCCGCCGCCCGAACGACGCCCGACGCCCCGCCCGCGCGGGACGCCCCTGTCGGCTGCATGTATCATTTGCGGTTGAGATCAGCACGACGAACGACGCCGCCCGGCAGGGCGGCACGCCGCGTCCGTCGTGCCGGCCGCCCTGTTCGCCATGGAATTCCGGACCCAGTGAAACTCTCGTTCACCAAGATGCACGGCGCGGGCAACGACTTCGTCGTGCTCGACAGCTATTCGCGCGCGTTGCCGCCGCTCACCGAGGCGCAGGTGCGCGCGCTCGCCAACCGACACTTCGGCATCGGCGCCGACCAGTTGCTGCTCGTCGAGAAACCGACCGTCGACGGCGCGGATTTCAAGTACCGGATCTTCAATTGCGACGGCGGCGAAGTCGAACACTGCGGCAACGGCGCGCGCTGCTTCGTGAAGTTCGTCAGCGACCGCGGCCTGACCGACAAGCGCAGCGTGCGCGTGCAGGTGATGAAGGGCCTGATCACGCTGACGATGCAGGACAACGGCGAAGTCGTCGTCGACATGGGCGCGCCCGTGTTCGCGCCGGCGGAGGTACCGTTCGACGCCGCGGGGCTCGACGGCCGGACGGAAGGCAACGACACGCTGTGGCCACTCGACGTCGGCGGCCACACGCGCTGGATCTCGACGGTGTCGATGGGCAACCCGCACGCGGTGCAGGTCGTCGACGATGCCGAAGCGTATCCGGTGCTCGACGAAGGCCCGCTGATCGAGCGCCACGCCCGCTTCCCGCAGCGCGTGAATGCCGGCTTCATGCAGATCGTGTCGCGCACCGAGGTGAAGCTGCGCGTATACGAACGCGGCGCGGGCGAGACGCTCGCGTGCGGCACCGGCGCATGCGCGGCGGTGGCGGCCGGCATCCGGCGCGGCCTGCTCGATTCGCCGGTGACCGTGCACACCCACGGCGGCACGCTGACGATCGGCTGGGACGGCGCGCGCGACGAAGCCGCCGCGCTGATGATGTCCGGGCCCGCCGCGACCGTGTTCGAAGGCGAGATCGACCTGAACGTCTGACCCTTCAACGTCCTGATAACTGAACGCTCCAGCCACATGAACGATCGCGAAGTCGCCGACTACCTGCTCGCCAATCCCGAATTCTTCGCGCAACACGCGGAACTGCTCGCGACGATCCGTCTCGCGAACCCGCACGGCAAGGCCGCGATCTCGCTGCAGGAGCGGCAGATGGAGATGCTGCGCGACAAGAACAAGCATCTCGAGCGCCGGCTCGCCGAGCTCGTGCGCTACGGCCACGAGAACGACAGCCTGTCCGCGAAGTTCAGCCGCTGGACCGCGCGCGTGATCGCGGAACGCGATCCGTACGCGCTGCCGCGCACGATCGCCGAGGGCATCGCGGACGTGTTCGACGTGCCGCAAACCGCGCTGCGCGTGTGGGACGTCGCCGACACCTACGCGCAGGCCGATTTCGCCCGCCAGGTCGGCGAGGAAGTGCGCCTGTTCACGAACGGGCTGTCGACGCCGTACTGCGGCGCGAACACCGGTTTCGAAGCGGCCCAGTGGCTCGCGCCCGCGCTTGCGGCACCGGCCGTGAATGCGGCGGAAGGCACCGAAGCCGCACCGGCCGGCGACGGCGCGGCCACGTCGGTCGCGCTGCTCGCGCTGCGCGCGCCGCTCGCCGGCACCGATGCGCCCGCGTTCGGCCTGCTCGTGCTCGGCTCGCCCGATCCGCGCCGCTTCCACGACGGGATGGCGACCGACTTCCTCGCGCAGATCGCGACGCTCGCGAGCGCCGCGCTCACGCGCCTGCTGCCGCATTGAGATCGCCCTCATGACCGACGATCCGATCGCCGCCTACCTGTCGAACCTGAAGCACGTCAGGCAGCTGTCGGAACACACGCTGCGTGCATATACGCACGAACTCGACGAGTTGAAGAAGCTCGCCGCCGGCCGCCCGCTTGATTCGCTCACCGCCGCCGACATGCGCGGCGCGGTCGTGCGCGCACATGCCGGCGGCTTGTCCGCTCGCTCGATCTCGCACCGGCTTTCCGCATGGCGTGCGTTCTATCGCTGGCTCGCTCAGCGCATCGAGATGCCCGCGAATCCCGTTGCCGGGGTGCGTGCGCCCAAACGCGAGAAATCGCTGCCCAAAGCGCTGTCGGTCGACGATGCGGTCGCACTCATGGACGCGCCGCTCGCCGGCACGACCGAAGGCATCCGCGATCACGCGATCCTCGAGCTGTTCTATTCGTCCGGGCTGCGCCTTGCCGAACTGGTCGGGCTCGACGTCATGTACACGCAGGCCGACGGCTACCGCTCGGCCGGCTGGCTCGACCTCGCCGAAGCCGAAGTCACCGTGCGCGGCAAGGGCAACAAGGAACGCAAGGTGCCGGTCGGCCGCAAGGCGATCGAGGCGCTGAACGCGTGGCTCGCGGTGCGCGGCGAATTCGTGAAGCACGATCCGCATCCGCTGTTCGTGTCCGTGCGCGGCAACCGGATGGCGCCGGGCGTCGTGCGCGACCGCGTGAAGCGCGCGGCGCTGACCGCCGGCATCCCCGCCAACGTCCACCCGCACGTGCTGCGCCACTCGTTCGCGACGCACGTGCTGCAGTCGAGCGGCGACCTGCGCGCGGTGCAGGAGCTGCTGGGCCACGCGAGCGTCGCCGCGACGCAGGTCTACACGTCGCTCGACTTCCAGCATCTCGCGAAAATTTACGACAGCGCGCACCCGCGCGCGAAGAAGCGCGACTGACGCGAATCCCGCCCTACCCGCCCTACCCGCCGCGCGCGGCGGCCGGCAACGACCGGCGCCGTCCGCGGCCCCTTTCGATCCGATCATGCAAACCGTCACACTCAAACCGTCCAAGGAAAAATCGCTGCTGCGCCGGCATCCGTGGATCTACGCCAATGCGATCGACCGCGTCGACGGCACGCCCGCGCCCGGCGCGACCGTGGTCGTGCGCGCGCACGACGGCCGCTTCCTCGCGCGCGGCGCCTACAGCCCGCAGTCGCAGATCCGCGTGCGCGTGTGGAGCTTCGACGAGAACGAGCCGATCGATCACGCTTTCTTCAAACGCCGCGTGCAGCGCGCGGTCGGGCACCGCACGACGATGGTGTCCGGCACGGGCGCGGTGCGGCTCGTGTTCGGCGAAGCCGACGGGCTGCCGGGGCTGATCGTCGACTACTACATCGCGGACACGGCCGAACCGGGGGCCGCGCCGCGCGGCCAGCTCGTGTGCCAGTTCATGGCCGCGGGCGTCGACGCGTGGAAGGACGCGATCGTCGCGGCGCTCAGCGGCGCGACCGGCTGCCCGAACGTGTACGAACGCTCGGACGTGTCGATCCGCGACAAGGAAGGGCTCGCGCAGACGACCGGCGTGCTCGCGGGCGACGCGCCGCCCGCGACGCTGATCGCGAACGAAAACGGCGTGCGTTATCACGTCGACGTGCCGAACGGCCACAAGACGGGCTTCTACGTCGACCAGCGCGACAACCGCGCGCTGGTCGCGCAATACGCGGCCGGCCGCGACGTGCTCAACTGCTTCTGCTACACGGGCGGCTTCTCGCTCGCGGCGCTCAAGGGCGGCGCGCAACGCGTCGTGTCGATCGACTCGTCGGGCGACGCGCTCGCGCTCGCGCGGCAGAACGTCGTCGCGAACGGCTTCGACGCCGCGCGCGCGACCTGGCTCGACGCGGACGCGTTCAAGACGCTGCGCCGCCTCGTCGACGAAGGCGAGCGTTTCGACCTGATCGTGCTCGATCCGCCGAAGTTCGCGCCGACCCGCGACAGCGTCGACCGCGCGTCGCGCGCGTACAAGGACATCAACCTGAGCGGCTTCAAGCTGCTGCGTCCGGGCGGCCTGCTGTTCACGTACTCGTGCTCGGGCGCGATCGACATGGATCTGTTCCAGAAGATCGTCGCGGGCGCGGCCGCCGACGCGAAGGTCGACGCGCGGATCCTGAAGCGGCTCGGCGCGGGCGTCGATCACCCGCTGCTCGCCGCGTTCCCGGAAGGCGAATATCTGAAGGGCCTGCTGTTGCAAATCGTCTGATCGCCCCGATCTACCCGCACACCCGCGTCCGCCGGCCCTTCCGCGCTGGCGGCCCCGCGCTCGAGCCTGTCGTCCGGACGACGGGCGAGGGCTTGACAGGTATGTTTCAATGGATGGTTGTGCGCCCCGGCTCGCGAGTCGACGGCGCGACGCACACATCCTGGTTTTGACCCCGATTCACGAACCACAGGCGACCGACATGGCCACTCCCGTCACCATCCTTACCGGCTTCCTCGGCAGCGGCAAGACGACGCTGCTCAAGCGCATCCTGAACGAACAGCACGGCATGAAGATCGCCGTGATCGAGAACGAGTTCGGCGAAGAGAACATCGACAACGAGATCCTCGTTCAGGACACGAACGAGCAGATCATCCAGATGAGCAACGGCTGCATCTGCTGCACGATCCGCGGCGACCTCGCACGCGCGCTCGGCGATCTGGCCGCGAAGAAGCGCGAAGGCAAGCTCGACTTCGACCGCATCGTGATCGAAACGACCGGCCTCGCGAACCCGGGCCCCGTCGCGCAGACCTTCTTCATCGACAGCGAGATCGCCGACGACTTCCTGCTCGACGCGGTCATCACGCTGGTCGACGCGAAGCACGCGAACGCGCAGCTCGACGAACACGAAGTGGTGCAGCGCCAGGTCGGCTTCGCCGATCGCCTGTTCATCACGAAGTCGGACCTGGTCGACGACCAGGCCGTCGCGGCGCTCAAGCACCGCCTGATGCACATGAACCCGAAGGCGACGATCAAGGTCGTCAACTTCGGCGAAGCCGACATCAAGGAAATCTTCGACCTGCGCGGCTTCAACCTGAACGCGAAGCTCGAGATCGACCCGGACTTCCTCGCCGAGGACGACCACGCGCACCATCACCACGATCACGACCATGATCACGCGCATTGCGACCACGATCACGGTCAATGCGCGCATGATCACGACCACGGCCACGGCCATCACCACCACGCGCACCACGACGACAAGATCAAGTCGTTCGTGTACCGCAACGACCGCCCGTTCGACCCGAACAAGCTGGAAGACTTCCTCGGCGGCATCCTGCAGATCTATGGCGAACGGATGCTGCGCTACAAGGGCGTGCTGTACATGAAGGGCGTCGACCGCAAGGTCGTGTTCCAGGGCGTGCACCAGATGATGGGCAGCGACCTCGCCTCGAAGTGGCTGCCGGTCGAGAAGAAGACCAACAAGATGGTGTTCATCGGCGTCGACCTGCCGCAGGACCTGATCACCGACGGCCTCGACGCCTGCCTCGCCTGAGCATTCGGGCCGGCGTCGCGCGCCTTCCGTGCGGCCGCCTTCGCGGGCGGCCGCGGCGTTTGCGCGGTGCCTTTTCCGGGAAGGGTTTCGCCGTCATCGCTTTTTCGCGATTTGCGCGTTATATTTTCTAGATATTGGCGCAGCCGACGGGGATCGACCCGATACGGCGCCCGCTTGCGATTCAGTTACAATACGTGCCCGCTGGAGTACGGCAATAACAGGCCCGGTTCTTGCTGAACCATTACCCGGGCATCGCAACCGCGCCGGATCGCCCATCCGCCACCCGGCCGCGGCCGATGCGATCTGCCGCGCAGCACCCGGTTCGCCGCGCGCGCAAATCCGCGCCAGGCCTATCCTGGTATTTGAGAACCGGTTTTCCAGAGGCTTTCGGCCCCGCGGCGGCAAATCGCAAATGATTGCAAGCGCAGTTGCGGGTAATCCCAAAGTGCAGGCACTATCTCCTGATTTGCCGCACATTGAAGAAGCAAGCAGATGACGAAGAAACTCTTGACCGAAGCCGAAATCCTGAAGATGAGCGACAAGGATTACATGAATGAGGATCAGCTCGCCTTCTTCAAAAATCGGCTCGAACAGTTGCAGGCGGACATCCTCAAGAACGCAGGCCAGACGACCGAGAACCTGCGCGAGACGGTGATCGTGCCCGATCCCGCCGATCGCGCGACGATCGAGGAAGAGCACGCGCTCGAGTTGCGCACGCGCGATCGCGAACGCAAGCTCCTCAAGAAGGTTCAGCAGTCGCTCGCCCGCATCGATTCCGGCGACTACGGCTGGTGCGAGGAAACCGGCGAACCGATCGGCATCCCGCGCCTGCTCGCGCGCCCGACGGCCACGCTGTCGCTCGAGGCGCAAGAGCGCCGCGAGCTGCGCCAGAAGCTGTTCGGCGACTGATCGAGCGGCGTTCCGCTCCGACACGCTGCTTCCCGAAAGCGCGCGGCCTGCCGCGCGCTTTTTGTTTTTCCGGCACCGGTTCCCGGCCCGCCGGCCGATTTGCCTCCCCCTCTTGATATCCCGGCGCCCGCCCTAAAATGAAACGGACGCGCGCCGGGCCGCTCCCCGGCGCACTGCGATTCATGCGGCGGCGCCCGGCGCCGCCCGACTCTTCCCCGTTTTTCTCAAGGAACGCAGATGGAGCAATTTCACGGCACGACCATCGTTTCGGTCCGGCGCGACGACAAGGTCGCGCTCGGCGGCGACGGCCAGGTAACCCTCGGCAACATCGTCATGAAGGGTGGCGCGCGGAAAGTGCGGCGGATCTACAACAACCAGGTGCTGGTCGGATTCGCGGGCGGCACCGCCGATGCGTTCTCGCTGCTCGATCGCTTCGAGGCGAAGCTCGAGAAGCACCAGGGCAACCTGACCCGTGCGGCCGTCGAGCTCGCGAAGGACTGGCGCACCGACCGGATGCTGCGCCGCCTCGAGGCGATGCTGATCACAGCCGATGCGACCACCACGCTCGTGATCACCGGCAACGGCGACGTGCTCGACCCGGAAGGCGGCATCTGCGCGATCGGTTCGGGCGGCGCCTATGCGCAGGCCGCGGCCCGCGCGCTCGCGGAGAACACCGCGCTGTCCCCGCGCGAGATCGTCGAGAAGTCGCTCGAGATCGCCGGCGACATGTGCATCTACACGAACCACAACCGCATCATCGAAACGATCGAGTAAGGACCGCACCATGAGCACCATGACCCCTGCCGAGATCGTCTCGGAACTCGACAAGCACATCATCGGCCAGGACAAGGCGAAGAAGGCCGTCGCGGTCGCGCTGCGCAACCGCTGGCGCCGCCAGCAGGTCGCCGACCCGCTGCGCCAGGAAATCACGCCGAAGAACATCCTGATGATCGGGCCGACGGGTGTCGGCAAGACCGAAATCGCGCGCCGCCTCGCGAAGCTCGCCGACGCGCCGTTCATCAAGATCGAAGCGACCAAGTTCACCGAAGTCGGCTACGTCGGCCGCGACGTCGACAGCATCGTGCGCGACCTGATCGAGACCTCGGTCAAGCAGACGCGCGAATCCGAGATGCGCAAGGTGCGCAGCAAGGCGACCGACCAGGCGGAAGACCGGATCCTCGACATCCTGCTGCCGCAACCGCGCGCGGTGGGCTTCGGCGGCAATGCCGAACACGCGAACGACGACAACAACGCGACGCGCCAGACCTTCCGCAAGCGCCTGCGCGAAGGCCAGCTGGACGACAAGGAAGTCGAGCTTGACATCGAGCAGCCGTCGGCCGGCATGGACATCATGGCGCCGCCGGGGATGGAAGAGATGACCGAGCAGATCCGCTCGATGTTCTCGAACCTCGGCAGCGGCAAGAAGCAGCGCCGCAAGGTGAAGATCAAGGAAGCGCTGAAGCTGCTGACCGACGAGGAAGCGGCCAAGATGCTCAACGACGAGGAAGTGAAGACGAAGGCCGTGCAGAACGTCGAGCAGAACGGCATCGTGTTCCTCGACGAGATCGACAAGATCACGTCGCGCAACAACGAAGGCAGCGGCGGCGAAGTGTCGCGCCAGGGCGTGCAGCGCGACCTGCTGCCGCTCGTCGAGGGCACGACGGTCAACACGAAGTACGGGATGGTGAAGACCGATCACATCCTGTTCATCGCGAGCGGCGCGTTCCACCTCGCGAAGCCGAGCGACCTGATTCCCGAACTGCAGGGCCGCTTCCCGATCCGCGTCGAGCTCGACTCGCTGTCGGTGAAGGATTTCGAGGCGATCCTCGTCGCGACCGACGCGAGCCTCGTCAAGCAGTACCAGGCGCTGCTCGCCACGGAAGACGTGCAGCTCGAGTTCGCCGAAGACGGCATCCGCCGCCTCGCCGAGATCGCGTACGCGGTCAACGAGAAGACCGAGAACATCGGCGCGCGCCGGCTGTACACGGTGATCGAGAAGCTGCTCGAGGAAGTGTCGTTCTCGGCCGGCAACCATGCCGGCGAGCGCGTCACGATCGACGCGAAGTATGTCGACCGTGCGCTCGGCGAAGTGTCGCAGGACGAAGACCTGTCGCGCTACGTGCTGTAACGCGCGCGGCGTCGGATGAAAAACGGGCGGCCCGGCGGGCCGCCCGTTTTCGCTGGTGCGGCCGGCCGCTGCCGCCGCGCCGCTTACTGGCGCACCGGCTTCTTCGCGAGCTTGCGCTGCAGCGTGCGGCGGTGCATGTTCAGCGCGCGCGCCGTCGCCGAAATATTGTTGTTGTTCTCCGCGAGCACGCGCTGGATGTGCTCCCATTCGAGCCGGTCGACCGACAGCACGACCGGATTCTCGAGCGCCTCGTCGGCCTGCACCTCGCTCGCGTTGGTCTGCAGCGCGGCCAGGATCGACTCGATGTTCGCAGGCTTCGCGAGATAGTTGTCGGCGCCTTCCTTCACGGCCTGCACGGCGGTCGCGATGCTCGCGTAGCCGGTCAGCACGAGAATCCGCGCGTCGGGCTGCAGGTCGCACAACGGCGCGATCAGGCTCAGGCCCGAATCGTCGCCGAGATGCAGGTCGACGGTGATGAACTGGAACTTGCCACCGGCCGCGAGCCGCAGTGCCGCCTCCTTGTCGTGCGCCTGCTGGACCGCGTAGCCGCGGCGCTCGAGGCCGCGCGCGAGCGTGCCCGCGAACACCTCGTTGTCGTCGATCACCAGAAAATTGTTCTCGCTCATGTGGTTTCTCCGTCTACGTGTTGGTTGAGGCGGCCGGCGCCGCGACGCGCGCCACCGGCAGGCGCAGCACCGCGCGGGTGCCGCGACCGTGAACGCCGGCCGGGCGGCCGTCCGGCGCGGCTGCCGCTCGTTCGCTCGCGCGCTGGCCCGACGTGGCGGCGGGGTGACCGTTCGCGCCGCCACCCGCGCGCCCGTTGCCACCGGCCGCGCGCGGCGTCACATCGGACAGCTCGATCTCGCCGCCGAGGCGCACGGCCGCGCTGAACGCAAGGTACAGGCCGACCCCGTGCCCGCCCTGCGTGCTGTCGACCGGCATCGCGCCGAGCGATTCACGCAACGCGGCCGGAATGCCGGGGCCGTCGTCACATACTTCGAATTCGATCCGGTCGGCCGCCCGCTCGTTGTGCGCGAGCTTCGCGGCCAGTGTCACGCGGTGCGGGCTCGCCCGCGCGGCGTTGTCGAGCAGGATCGTCAGGATCTGGCCGGCTGCGACCGTGTCGTCGAGCGCGACGCCCGACGGGCGCGCGCCGAGCAATTCGAACTGCACGTGCGGATGCCGCAGGCGCCAGTGCTCGACGAACGTGTCGAGCCAGTCGTCCACCGGCTGGCGGCTCGCCGGCGCGCTGGCGCGGCTGCGCAGGCGCGCCAGCGCCGACGTGCAGAGCGTCATCTGTTCTTCCAGCACCTTCAGGTCGGCCTCGTAGCGCGCGAGCCCCGGGTCGGCGCGTGCCGCGTCGCGCAGCTCTTCCGCGAGCATCGCGATCGTCGACAGCGGCGTGCCCATCTCGTGCGCGACCGTGGCGGCCTGCACGCCGAGCGCGACCGCCCGCTCGTCGCGCAGCAGGTGCGCCTGCGCTTCGCCGAGCGCCGCATCGCGCTGGCGCAGCGCGTTCGACATGCGTGCGACGAACCAGGCGATCAGCCCGACGCTGACCATGAAGTTCGCCCACATCCCGGTGCGGTAGTAGTCGAACAGGTTCGCCGGGTTATCCATGTTGAGCGGCACCGAATCGAAGCCGAGCGCCGCATAGCACGCGACCGCGAACGCCGCGAGCCAGATCATCAGGTGCCACGGCAGCACGGCCGCCGCGATCGCGAGCGACGGCAGGTACAACGACACGAACGGGTTGGTCGTGCCGCCCGACAGGAACAGCAGCGCCGACAATGCGCCGAGGTCGACCCACAGCTGGCCGAGCAGTTCGAAATTGGTCTCGGGCCGCGCGCGCAGCACGCGCACCCAGGTCAGCGCGTTGAAAACGATTTCGAGCGCGATGACCATCAGCATCGCCGGCAACGGCAGATGCACGCCGAAATAGGTCTGCACGACGCCGATCGTCACGAGCTGGCCGATGATCGCGAGATTGCGCAGCCAGAACAGGTGACTGAGGTTGACGCGCCCGGTGGTGGTGATTCGTTGCATCCGAGCAGTTTACCCGTTTAGCACCCCGCGCCTCTACCGGGGGCCGGATCGGGGAGGACGAACGAAGCGCCGGACGAGCCGGCGTCGCGGCGGGTTGCACGGGCCGGCTGCCGTCAGCCGGCCGCTCCGGCCATGCGCTGGGCGATCTCGTCGGCGAGGCACTCCGGGCAGAGGCAGCGCGTACCGGCCACCGGCGGCACGCCGCCGCCGGGCACGGCCGGCATCGACGCGCACCAGCACTCGAACGGCTGCGTGCGGGCGCCGCAGTCGAAGCCGCGGCCGCAGTGCGGGCAGCGCGCGCGGCGCGGGGTCGAACGGGCGTCGGCGGCGGAATCGGTCATGGCGGAAGCGCGAAAGCGGGCATGAACGTCACCCTACGCGACAAGCATAGCGCGGCGGACGGATTTTGCACGTCTGCCGTCCGGCCGATGCATGCCGCCGACATCGCCGCGCACGCCCGGCGTCGCCCTGCTCGCGCCGCCGCCGCGGGGCCAGCCACGGGGCCCGGTGCAGGGTCCGCCGCGAGGCCCCGTGCCATGGCCGGCGGGCCGCCGCGCGTGGCGCAGGGCCCGCGCGATCCGCCGTCCGGCCAGCCCAAAAACCCGATGCTGCGCTGCGCCACTCCTGTACAATTCGCCCTGTTTCAACCGTTCCCAGCCAGAGCCGCCGCCATGTCCGAGCCCATCGACCTCTCGCAGATCGCCCCCACGCTGAAAGCAGAAATCCTCGCCGAAGCGTTGCCGTACATCCGCCGCTACCACGGCAAGACCGTGGTGATCAAATACGGCGGCAACGCGATGACGGAAGAGCGGCTCAAGCAGGGCTTCGCGCGCGACGTGATCCTGCTGAAACTGGTCGGCATCAATCCGGTGATCGTCCACGGCGGCGGCCCGCAGATCGACCAGGCGCTGAAGAAGATCGGCAAGGCCGGCACCTTCATCCAGGGCATGCGCGTCACCGACGAAGAGACGATGGAAGTCGTCGAATGGGTGCTGGGCGGCGAAGTCCAGCAGGACATCGTGACGCTGATCAACCACTTCGGCGGCCATGCGGTGGGCCTGACGGGCAAGGACGGCGGCCTGATCCACGCGCGCAAGCTGCTGATGCCGGACCGCGACAACCCGGGCCAGTACATCGACATCGGCCAGGTCGGCGAAGTCGAGGCGATCAACCCGGCGGTCGTGAAGGCGCTGCAGGACGACGCGTTCATCCCGGTGATCTCGCCGATCGGCTTCGGCGAAGACGGCCTCTCGTACAACATCAACGCTGACCTCGTCGCCGGCAAGCTCGCCACGGTGCTGAACGCCGAGAAGCTGCTGATGATGACCAACATCCCCGGCGTGATGGACAAGGACGGCAACCTGCTGACCGACCTGTCCGCACGCGAGATCGATGCGCTGTTCGAGGACGGCACGATCTCGGGCGGCATGCTGCCGAAGATCTCGTCGGCGCTCGACGCGGCGAAGAGCGGCGTGAAGTCGGTGCACATCGTCGACGGCCGCATCGAGCACTCGGTGCTGCTGGAAATCCTGACCGAGCAGCCGTTCGGCACGATGATCCGCTCGCATTGAGCGCGCGCCGCAAAACCACCGGCCCCGACCTGCCGGCGTCGCTGCGACGCCGGCGCATCTCCCGCACCCGGCCGCGCGCCGGCGCGCCCGTCTGGCTGTTCGATTTGGACAACACGCTTCACCACGCATCGCACGCGATCTTTCCGGAGATCAACCGCGCGATGACGCAGTACATCATCGACACGCTCCACGTCGGGCGCGCCGAAGCCGACCGGCTGCGCACCGGCTACACGCAGCGCTACGGCGCCGCGCTCCTCGGTCTCACGCGCCATCACCCGATCGATCCGAACGACTTCCTGCGGGTCGTCCACACGTTTTCCGACCTGCCCGCGATGCTGCGCGCCGAGCGCGGTCTCGCACGCATCATCGCCGCGCTGCCGGGCCGCAAGTTCGTGCTGACCAACGCGCCCGAGAACTATGCGCGCGCGGTGCTGCGCGAGCTGCGCATCGAGCGGCTGTTCGAGCGCGTGATCGCGATCGAGCACATGCGCGACCGCCGCACGTGGCGTGCGAAGCCCGATCACACGATGCTGCGCCGGACGCTGCGCGCCGCGCACGCGCGGCTGGAGGACGCGATCCTCGTCGAGGATACCCGCAGCCACCTGAAGCGCTACAAGCGCCTCGGCATCGGCACGGTATGGATCACCGGGCACCTGCCGGGCCATCTTCCGAACATCGGCCGCCCGCATTATGTCGACCAGCGCATTCGTTCGTTAAAATCGCTGCGACTGGGCACACGATCGGGGCGACAGAAATGCAGCCGACTTACCCGCAGGACCAAGCCGTAACGGAAGACCGGGCCATACCGTCCCGCCCGCGCCCGAAGCCGGGCGAGCGGCGCGTGATGATCCTGCAGACGCTCGCCGCGATGCTCGAGGCGCCGAAGCCTGAAAAAATCACGACGGCCGCGCTCGCGGCCCGGCTCGACGTGTCGGAAGCCGCGCTGTACCGGCACTTCGCCAGCAAGGCGAAGATGTACGAAGGGCTGATCGAGTTCATCGAGCAGGCACTGTTCGGGCTCGTCAACCAGATCGTCGCGAAAGAGCCGAACGGCGTGCTGCAGGCGCGCACGATCGCACTGACGATGCTCAATTTCGCAGCCAAGAACCCCGGGATGACCCGCGTGCTGACCGGCGAAGCGCTGGTCGGCGAGGACGAGCGGCTCACCGAACGCGTGAACCAGTTGCTCGACCGGATCGAGGCGACCGTCAAGCAATGCCTGCGAGTCGCGCGTACCGAGGCGCAGGCGCCCGACGGCGCGGCCCCGTTCGTGCTTCCGGCCGATTACGATCCCGCCGCGCGGGCAAGCCTGCTCGTCAGCTATGTGATCGGCAGGTGGCACCGGTTCGCGAAAGGCGGGTTCCAGAAGCCGCCCGGCGAACAGGCCGATGCGCATTTGCGACTGATCCTGCAGTGAACGCATGACACGGCGCACGGCACAAACGGCCGTGCCCCGCGTGACTCCGCCTGAATCACCACTCCGTCACACGCGGATGGCCGGTCAGATGAACCGGCGTCTCCGCCGCTCGGCTATCCGAGGGTGCCGGCAACTGCCCGGGTGCTTCCCAACGCTTCAACTCGGCCTGCAACAATCGCAATGCGTCACCGCAGGGCCAGTCGGCGCCGCATGAGTCGGGCACGCCCGTTACGGTCGTCTCGGGCGGCACTGCCGGTCGAAGCTTCGCCGGCACGCGAGGCAACGCGGTCCGCACGGGTAGCGTGCGCGCGGCCTCCCGTTCGCGGACAGGCGTGCCTGCCATGCCGGACGACCGGGCCGGCGTCGGCCGCGACGCCGGCACTGCGCGTGCATCCGTCCGGTGCGTCGGATCGAGCGACACGCCGGATGGGTTGGCGGCCGGTGCAGCGGGTGGCGTAGAAATCAACGCTGGTGCCGGGGCCGGGGCCGGGGCCGGGGCCGGGGCCGGGGCTGGGGCTGGGGCTGGGGCTGGGGCTGGGGCTGGGGCTGGGGCCGGGGCTGGGGCTGGGGCTGGAGCTGGGGCCGCTGCCGGTGCCGGTGCCGGTGCCGGTGCCGGTGCCGATGCCGGTGCCGGTGCCGATGCCGGTGCCGGTGCCGGTGCCGGTGCCGATGCCGGTGCCGGTGCCGGTGCCGATGCCGGTGCCGATGCCGGTGCCGGTGCCGATGCCGATGCCGATGCCGGTACCAATGCCGAGATCGATGCCGAAGCCGCCTCGGCGGCCGCCGCAACGATCGATCCGGATGCCGCGTTCGCTACGGGCAAGGTTCCTCGCGCCACGTAGCCGAATCCCGCCGAGCGGTCCGCCAGCATCCCGCCGAGCAGCGCCGTCAACGCCGCGCCGAGCAAGGCGCCGCCAATCGCAGCCGACATGACGCGGCCACGGCCGCGCGGCGACGGTGGGCGACTCCACGCAAGATTGTCATGCCCGAAATCGGCAGCGCCTGTGGCTGCGGCAACAGCCACACCGCGGCGCGACCGTGTCGCCGGCAGATAGACGCCCCCCGGCGACAGATGCGCAAAGCGATCCGTGACGCCGCGCCGGACGCCATAAGGCGCGGGCAGATAGGAAGCCGCCCTCGGCGGCGGCAATGCAAACCAGTTCTCGATCGATCCACGATTCATGATGTTCCTCATCGCCCGGCGGCGGCCGGACGCGGCGCAATGCGTCATCCTTCACGCAGCCATTGCACGAGCATGCCGGCCGATGCGTAACCGCGCAGCGTCGCGGCATAGCCGTCGAATCGGTACGCCACCTCGTTGACGCGGTTGTTGTAGTCGTCGCTTTCGGCGATCAGCACGTCCAACAGCGAGCGGCGCCCGAGGTGGTACCACTGATCGAAAAATGCGCTGCGCACGCGCGCCGACTCCACCGACAGGTCGCGATACTGCTCCGCGCGCTCACCGAATGCATGCGCATCTTCCTCGGCGCTGCGCACCTGGTACTCCAGATCCAGGCGCATCTGCTCGACCTGGCGCCAGCTTGCCGACGCGCGATACGTCGCCGCGTCCGTCGCCGCGGTTGCGGCGCCGCCCGTGAACGCGTTCCACGTCAGCGTGAGCATCGTCTGCCAGGGCATCCGGCGCCCGATCGAGTCGCGTCCGGTATTCGTGCTGACGACCCAGTTCAGTTGCGGCTTCGACGCCGCCCGCACCGCATCGCGGTTCAGTTCGGCCGCGCTGGCTTCGGCCCGTGCCTGCCGCAGTCGCGGATTCTCGTCGAGCGCGGACATCAGACGGTCGAGATTGCCCGGATGCAGCGGCCAGCTCGACTCCGCCGGAATCGGCACCGGCCGCTCCCCCACCAGCTTGCGAAGATTCAGTTCGACCGTTCGGCATTTCGCCAATGCCGCGTCGCGACTCGCTTCGGCCTGCAGCAAGCGGGCCTTCGCCTGCGTCAGCTCGCTGCCGCGGCCGCGGTCGACGGCGACGATTTCGTCGAGCATCCGCACGAGGCGCGCCATCCGGTCGACGAAGCGCTGACTCAGCGCGGCGATGTTGCGCTGTTTCGCGAGCTCGACGAGCGTAGCCGCGACCTGGTAGGCTGAATCCTCCATCTGCGCGACATAGCGTTCCTGACCGGCACTCGCCAGATCCTGCCGGCTGCCGATCGTTTTCTCGGTGCGTCCCCAGTCGAACAGCGTCGTCGTCAGATTGACGCTCAGCGCGTTGCCGGGATCGTATGCGCTGCCCGCATTCGAACCGAACTGCGCGCTACGCGTCTGGCCGTTCAACTGCAATTGCGGCCAGCGCGCACCCTTCGCCTGATCGACGTCCGACTGCGCGGCCTGGTACTCCGCGTACAAGCGCCGCACCTGCGGACTGACGTCGACCGCCGCTTCAGCCGCGGCATACAGCATTTGCCGCAACTCGCGCTCCGTCATCGCGGTTCCGGGCACCGTGCCCGCGGCGACAACGTCCTGCATCGGGACGGATGCGTCGACGCGCTCGTCAACCTTGTCCGCACCGGACGCACCGGACGCACCTAGTGCCTCGGACGCCCCCGAGGCGTGACGTGCATCGCTCGTCAACGACAACGGCGCCGCCGCCGCGATGGACGGCGACACGAAGTCGGCGGCACGCGCAGCTCCGGCCGGCGGCCACATCGACAATGCAAGCAGCACCGCCGCCATGGATCCCCGGAGCAGCGCGCCACGTTCGCGCACGCCGACGCGTGCACGGGCAACTCGAAATCCGCTCATGATCACCGCTCCCTGAAGGCCTCGCGGGCCTTGAAGATCGGCTTGAGCAGGTAATCGAGCACCGTCTTCTCGCCGGTGCGGATATCGACCGTCGCCTGCATGCCCGGCAAGACGGGCAGACGCTTGCCGGCCGCGACCAGCGCGTCCGCATCCGTCTCGACCATGAGCCGGTAGTAGTTCGCGTCGGGACGCCCCATCGCCGCCTTCTGATCGTCCTTCAACGTGTCCGGACCGAGGCTGACGACACGCCCGGGCAGCCCGCCGTAGATCGCGAAGTCGTACGCGCTCAGTTTCACGAGCACCGGCAATCCCGGCCGCAGGAACGCGACGTCGGACGGCTTGACCCGCGCTTCGACCAGCACGTGGCCGTCGAGCGGCGCGATCTCCATGATGTGTTCGCCCGACTGCACGACGCCGCCCGCCGTGCGGATGCGAATGTTCTTCACCACACCGCGCATCGGCGCAACGACGTCGGTGCGCGCCAGCACATCCGCACGGCCGGCCAGCACCTCGCTGGTTTGCGCGAGCTCCTGCTCGAGCCGCGACAACTCGGTGCTGGCATCCGCGGTGAACCGGCTCCGCCGTTCCGCAATCTGTGCCTCGATGTCCGTCGCCTGACGCCGCATGCGCAGAATCTCGACCTCGGAGACCAGCCCCTTCGATGCGAGCGGCTCCGCCATCGCGATCTCGCGGCGGACCAGCGCCTGACTCTGCCTCAACGCCGCCACCTGACCGTCGAGCGCCTGGCGGCGCGCCCGGTAAGTCGCGGTTGCCTGCGCGACCAGGCCGGGTTCGCGCTTCACGTCCTCAGTAAAGGCCAGCGGCGCCCCGTAGGCCTCGGCGCGCGCACGCGCCACGTTCGCTTTCAGCTCCAGCGCCTTGGTCGACACTTCGCGATAGCTTGCCTGCGCACGCGCCGGATCGATCTTCGCGAGCAATTGCCCCTTCTCGACCACCTCGCCTTCCTGCACCGCGACGCTCTGGACGATGCCGCCCTCGAGGCTCTGGATCCATTGCTCGCGACTCGGCGACACCACCGTCGCGTCGCTGCGCGTGACCTCCTCGACGCGCGCGAAGTGCGCCCATACGAGCCCCGCGACCAGCACGACGGCAACCACGTAGAGCGTCGACTGCGCGCCGGCAGACGAGCGCACCAGCAGCGCCTCGCGGATGTCGCTCATGTACGCGACGTCGCCCGCCCGCAGGCGCGGCATCGGCTTGCGGCCGAGTATCGATCGAATGCACCGCATCATGATGCCTCCTCTGCCACGGCCGCCGACGTCGGGGCCGCGGCTTGATCCGCGGCCGCCACCCCCGCGCTCCGCTCGACCACGCGGACTTTAGACACCCCGCCGCGCTGCGGCTCGGGCTGCTCGGGCTGCCCCGACAGCGCCGCCAGCACGCGCGCCTTCTCTCCGTCCATCACGACCTTGCCCTGATCGACGATCACGATCCGGTCGACCAGCGTCAACAGCGACGTGCGGTGCGTCACCACGACCAGCGTCTGGCCCGCACTCGCCTGCTTCAGATCCTCGATGAAAAGCGATTCCGTCTGCGTGTCCATCGCGCTCGTCGGCTCGTCGAGCAGCAGCGTGCTCGGACGCGCGATCAGGCTGCGCGCCAGCGCGACGAGTTGGCGCTGGCCGCCCGACAGATCGCGGCCGTTCTCGCCGACCTGCAGGTTCACGCCCATCGGATGCCGGGCGACCAGCGCATCGAGCCCCGTCAGCTTCAGCACGCGCAGCAGCTCGGCGGCCGGCACGTCAGGACGACCGATCGTGATGTTCTCGCGCAGCGAACCGTAAAACAGCCGGCTGTCCTGGCCGACATAGCCGAACGCACGGCGCCAGTCGGCCGGCGCGATCTGCGCGGCATCGAGCCCGTCGGCAAGCAGCTTGCCCTCGGTCGGTTGATAAAGCCGCGCAATCAAGCGCAGCAGCGTCGATTTCCCGCTGCCGACCCGCCCGAGGATCGCGACGCGCTCGCCCGGCCGAATCTCCACCGACACCTTGTCGAGCGCGGGCGCGTTTTCCTGCTGCCCGGCCGACGGATACACGAACGACACGCCGTCGAGCTTCACATGGCCGCTGAGCGGCGGCTGCGCCAGATAATCCTGACCCGGTTCATGCTCGACCGGCATCGCCATCAGTTCGTTAAGCGAATGCATGGCCGTCTTCGCTTGCTGAAAGCGCAGCGCGAGCCCCATCACCTGGCTGAGCGGCGCCGTCACGCGGCCGGCCAGCATCACCGAGCCGATCAGCGCGCCCTGGGTCAGCTTGCCTTCGCCGATCAGGTACACGCCGGCTATCACGATCACCACGGTCTGCATCTGCTGCAGGAACGACACGCAACTGGTTGCCATGCTGGACAGCTGGCGCGACTGCATCGACGAGGCCGCCGTCTTCGCGCTGAACGCGTCCCAGCGGTGGCGCATCGCGCCTTCGCCGCCGACCGCCTTCAGCGTCTCGAGCCCGTCGATCGACTCGATCAGCACGCCTTGCTTGAGCGACGCCTCGCGCAGGTTTTCGCGCATTGCGCGGGCGAGCGGCCACTGCACGATCGCGCCGAGGCCGACGATCAGCGGAATCATCAACAGCGGAATCCAGCCGAGCGGGCCGCCGACCGCAAACACCACGGCGACGAACAGGAACACGAACGGCAGATCGGAGATCGCCGACAGCGTCGCCGACGTCGCGAAGTCCCGCACCGACTCGAACTCGCGCAGCCGGTGCGCGAACGAGCCCGCCGACGCCGGCCGGCGCTCCATCCGGATCGCCAGCGCCTGCCGGAACAGCAGGCTGCCGAGCACCAGATCGGCCTTCTTGCCGGCGGTGTCGAGCACGTGGGCGCGCACGTGCCGCGACACCGCCTCCATCAGCATCGCAAGCGCCACCCCGATCGCGAGCGACCAGAGCGTCACGTACGCCTGGTTCGGGACGACGCGATCGTAGACGTTCATCGTGAAGAACACGCTGGCGAGGCCCAGCACGTTGATGAGGAAAGCGCCCAGCGCCGCGCTCGCGTAGTAGCTGCGATAGCGCCACAGCGTGCGCAGCAGCCAGTGGCCGGCCGGTTCGGTCGGCAGGTCGTCCGGCCGCGCGTCGACCTTCGCCGCGGGCTTCACGAGCAGCGCGTGACCGGAGTAGGTCTCGCTCAGCTCCGCTTCCGTGCATTCGACCGGCGCTTCGCCGAACTCGGGCAACACGACGCGAAAAAGGATCTGCGGTTCGCGCTCAGGCGCCTCGTCGATACGCCAGCCGAGCAGCACGCATGCGCTGCCGTTGCCGCGCAACAGCACGACCGGAAGCACATGCTCGGGCAACTGCGCGAGCGGACGCGCTACCAGCTTCGCCGCGAAGCCGGCATGCGTCAGCGCCTCGATCGCGAGCGACGGCGTCAGCGCGCCGTACTTGGCGAGACCGGCAGTGAGGACTGCATGACTTCTACCGAAGCCGTAGTGCGTGCAAAGCCATGCGACTGAATCGAGCAGGCTGTCGTGTGTAAGTGTGTCCGGCAGATTCGGCGCGTTACCGCCACCGGTATCGGGGGGTTGGGTATTCATATCGAAATCGTCATCTGGCCACTGGAATTCACGGAACCCTGGCGCGCACCAAGAGGCGGCTGTTTCGTGTGAGCGACAAAGGTGGGCGCATACATCGATGCGGCGGAGTCTCCCGTCGCGTGATCGGACGGGACGGCTATCGCAGGGCGCCAATGGAGCCGCGACAGGAACGCAACAACTTTACGAAATGTGCCTGTGCGCCAAAATGGGACGAGTACCAAAAGGAATCCCGAACCATTGGGACAATTTCGAATGAGGGGTTTTTAAACACGCAGAAATGCGTAGCCCGCAACGCGTTGCGGGCTACGCATGAAGAAACAACGGAAAAAACTGACCGCTGGCGTCCGCGCAGCGGGAACGACGCGAGCCGGAACCGCGTCGTGACCTGACGCGATTTCGGCCCGCGCCTGCGGGTCAGAGCAGTTGGGTCGACACGGACGATTGCACGAGCAGTTCGACGTGCAGCGCCGCGTTCTCGTACACGCGGTAATTCTGGCCGTCGACGTTGATCAGGCCCTGATCCGTCCATTGACCGCGTCCGAGGTTAAGCCCGCTCATGCCCGACAACTCGACCCGATCGCCGGCGTTGCCGTTCACCATCAATTGCGTGTGGCCATCGTTTCGGAACACGTTCTCATGGCCGAGTTCCAGCACGTCATGCATCGACAGCTTCAGCGTGTTGTTACCCGTACCGGTGATGTCGATGACCTCGATCGACGAGATCTTGTCATGGCCACCGACGTTCAGCAGTTTCGAGATATCGAGCGTTTGACCGACACCCGTGAGTTTCAGCGTATCGATGCCCGCGCCACCATGCAGACCGGCATGCTGGTTCATGAAGTACGACACATTGTCGAGCTGGAATTCCGTACCGTGAGCCGAACCGAAATACTCGCCATCCACGTTCGCCAGCACGTGCTGCACGTCGGCCGGCGGGACGAGTTCCGTGATCGTTTCCCAGGTCGATGTGGCGAAGCTTCCACCCGAAAAACCGATATTATCGATCCAGATCGCGTTCCAGCCACTCAATGAGCCATTGCCCGAAAAATATCCGATGCCGAAAGACGAGAACTGCAAGTCGTCCGGCAGGATGGCGTGATACGTATGAATCTCGCCGTTCGGCGTCACCCCGTTGATCGTCAGCTCCTGTCGATGAATCAGTTTTCCGGCGTCGTCATAGAAGTACGCCGTCATTTGCTCGCGGCTTGGTAGGACGCTGATGCCGAGATCAATCGTCAACGCATGCGCATGCGCCCCATTGTTGAGGAAAAACTTCGGCATCGTGGAAAGATTGACCAGCAACCCCGTGTCCCCGATTTCCGGCACGATCTGCTTGACGCCCAGACCGAAACCGCCGCCGCCGCCAGTACGAATACCCTGCTCGACACCCTGACCGTTGACCAACACGGGCTTGCCGAGCACTGCCGTAAACAAGCCGAAGTCGATCGGCATGCTGCCGTTCAAGTCCTGCGGCTTTTGATCGTTGAAGTCGACATTCACCGTGTGCGACAACGTCGAAAAATCCCCCCCCGACAAACCGACATTGTCGATCCAGAGCGCGTTCACGCCATTCAATGCGCCGCTGCCCGAAAAATATCCGATGCCGAAAGACGAGAACTGCAAGTTGTCCGGCAGGACGACCTGATACGTATGAATCTCGCCGGCCGGCGTCACCGAGTTGATCGTCAGATCCTCTCGATAAATCAGCTTTCCGGCGTCGTCATAGAAATACGCCGTCATATGCTCGTAGCTCTGTGTGACGCTGATGCCGAGATCAATCGTCAATGCACGCGCGTGCGCCCCGTTTTTGAGGTAAAACTTCGGCATCGCGGTGAGATTGACCAGCAACCCCGTCTCCCCGCTTTCCGGCACGACCTGCTTGCTCCCCAAACCGAAACCGCCGCCGCCGCCAACGCGAATACCTTGCTCGACACCACGACCGTTGACCAACACGGGTTTGCCGAGCACCGCCGTAAACAAGCCGAAGTCGATCGGCATGCTGCCATTGATGTCCTGCGGTTTGTGATCGTTGAAATCCACAATACGATATTCGATGCCCGCATCGCTACCCGTTCCCGGGTTCGCTTTCTCGACAAATCGTGTCGTCAGATAATCCGAGATGTTCCCACTGCGATCGACCAACGCGACACCGTAGCTCGTGTGTTCGTCCATCGTCGCCGCGATGCTCGCCGGAATCGTCACCTTGGCGCGCCCCGCCGCGACATCCGCCGCGGTCAGGTTGTACGAGATTCGCTGATCGCCGATCATCACGTTGATCGCGTCCCCGACCACCATGCCCTTGCCTGCGAACGAGACGTCGATCACGTTGCCGGCGCGAACCGCCGTCAACACCGGATCCGGTGACGTAGTGTCCAGTTCGACGTCGTACGCCATCATCTCGCCCGAGACACCATCGCGATTGACCACGCGCGTCTGGATCGTCCAGTTGTCCCCGTGCTCGTTCAGGTCGGTCATCATCCACGTGCCGTCCGAGTTCATCAGCGCGTCCAGCCACGTCCGCCCGCCATCCGTCGACACCTGCACTTTCTCGCCCGCCGCCAGCGCCCCCACCAGGTGGCCTGTCAGCAAGCGGCCGCCCTTGCCGTCGTTCGTCAGACGGTCGTCATTGAAATTCCCGCTGTCGTGCCCCATCTCGTCGAGCACGGCCTTCGCCACCGGCACCTGCGGCGCCACCGGCCCCACCGTCACGTCGAAGCCGTCCGAGCGCGCGCTCGTATTGCCCGCCGGGTCCGTCGCCGTCACCGTCAGTGCATGCGTACCGTTCGACAGAGGCGACGTCAGCGGGAAGGACCACGTTCCGTCGATATTCGTCTTCGTCGTCCCCAGCAGCGTCGTGCCGTCGTAGACCGCGACCGTCGAATACGCTTCCGCCTGCCCCGACAACGTCGGCTGCGCACCCTCCGTCGCCGCTTCGATCTTCGGCTGCGACGGCGGCGTCACGTCCACCTGAATGCCGTAGGACGTCGACGGAATGCTCATGCCGACTTCATTGCTCGCCCGCGCCGTCAGCCGATACTCGCCGTCGTGCAGCGGTTGCGTGAGCGCGAAGCTCCATGTCCCGTTTGCGCCGACCACCACGGTTCCGACCTCGATGCCGTCCACCAGCAGGCGGATCGTCGCGCCAGGGTCGCCACGACCGCTCACCGTCGGCCGCGGGTCGTTGGTCAGTCCGCCGTTTTCGATCACGCCGGTGTGCGGCGGTACGTTGTCGGTCACGGTGTCGATCGTCGGACGCGACGGTCGCGTCGTTGCTTTCTGCTCTGCCATTTTTACTTTCCCATTTCAGTCCAAGATGTCCCGGAGCCATCCGGACAATTCAATCTTCGCTCCGCGGCAACCGTCACCGGTGACCGCGGAGCCGTCAATCACGTTCGTTATGCCGTCTCGAGTTCGATTTCGACTCGCCGGTTCTGTGCGCGCCCTTCCGCCGTCGCATTGCTGGCGACGGGCTCAGTCGCGCCCTTGCCGACGACCGTGAAGTGTTCCGCCCGCAGTCCGCCCGTGCGCAGATACGTGGCCACCGCACGCGCGCGCGCTTCGGACAGCCGAACGTTATGGGCGTGCGCCCCCTGCGAATCGGTGTAGCCCGTGACCGTCACACGGCGAAAGCGGGCATCGCGATTCACGTCCAGAAAGCGATTGAGCTCCTGGCGGGCGCTCGGTGTCAGCGCCGCGCTGTCGAACGCGAAGTTCGCGCTGCCTTGCAGCAGCACCTGACGCTGCGCGATGGGCTCGACAACCGGCTGCGGCTGGACGACCGGTTGCGGTTGCACGGCGGCAGGGGGCGCGACGCTCGCCTGGGGCGGCACGCCGCACATGAACGTCAATTCGCGCGGATCGCCCATCGCGGCGCCGCGACGAACACGATCGACGGCCTGCAGCGGCGTAACCGGCTTGCCGGCACAGACCTTCTGCGCAGCCGCTTCACACGAGCGCGTGCTGGATACCAGCCCCTCGCAGGTCACGCGAAAGACCGGACCCGGCTGGTCGGTCGCCTTGATCGCCCGAACGGTATACGTCGGACCGGATTGCGTCGTGCATGCGCTCAGCAGGACGACGAATGCGCCGAGCAGGCCCCGACGGACAAAGTGTTGTGATTTCATCATGATGGTTCGGTCCGCTCGAGGCGGACACCTGGAAATTGATCGGTGGAAATGAAGTCGTGCGCGCGTGGCGCGATGCGGGGCGGGCGGCAAGTGCCCGCCCCGCATCGCATCGGGTGATGACGCGGGCCGAACGGCCCGCGTTACCGCCTTACCACTGATACGACGCGCCTACGCCGAAGGTATTGCCACCGCTGCTGAGACCGACGCCGGCACGCATCTTCAGGTTTTCCGTGATGCGCGCTTCACCGCCCATCGCGACCGCCTGATAGCCCTTGTACGATCCACCGCCGATACCGAACGACAAGGTCTTGCCCGGATCGACACCCGGAATCATCGTCAACGCCGTGGCCGCTGCGATACCCGAATAGGCATTGCGCGACATGTCGTTGATCTGACCTTGCATCCCGCCGAGCGCGCGATCGAGCTGCCCCTTGTTGACGGCATCCGTCTTGTTGATGCCGTCCGCGACGTTGACGAGCCGGCGCTCCTGGCCGTCCGAGCCGAACGACACGGTGTTGGCTTCGGTCGCCTTCGAACCGTTACCCAGTGCAACCGAGTTGGTTGCGCCGGACGACACGGTCGCACCGTGACCCAACGCCGTACCATCGTCGGCCGACACCTTCGAACCGGCACCGATTGCCGTGCCGTTGTTCTTGGCATCGGCGATCTGCGAGCCGGAGCCGACAGCGATGTTGCCGTTGCCGGTGCCCGGTTTCGCGACGACGACTTCGGCGCTGTTCGAGCCGCTGCCGCCCGTGCCGCTGATCAGGTCGTTGCCGTTCGGCCCCGGATTGCCGCCGCCAGGCGGGGGGGTTACCAGGTTCACCCGATCGTCGAGGTCGTTGACGCGCCCTTCCAGCTTTGAGTACTGGCCGTAGTTCACGGCGTCGAACTCGCTCTTGCCTTCCGCGACGTTCGTCAGCACCACCGGATTCTTCGACAAGCCGTTGCCAAGCGTCACCTGGCCCCAATTCACGGTGCCGTCGCCGTTCTTGTCGTACGAGACCGCGCCGGCCAATCTCGGAATGTCACCGAGATTGTTCTGGATCTGCGTGACCCGGTTGTCGATGTTGGCCAATGCGTCGCCTGCATTGTGGAAGCTGTCGCCACCCACTTTGTAGGTCGGTGCAACGACCTTGCCGCTTTCCTCGTCGACCTTCGCACCACCGCCCAACGCGTCGGTCACGCCACTCAACTGGCTGACGTTCACCGCATCCGTCGCAGCCTTACCGGCCGCCACGTTGTGAAGGGCGACCGGAGCCACCGAGCCGGCGCCGCCGAGCGTCACCGAACCGTAGTTCGGCGTGCCGTCCGTGTTCTTGTCGTACACGACCGCCGATTGCAGCTTGCCGTCTTCACCAACCAGGCCGGCCGAGCGCAGTTGCCGCACGTTGACCGCATCGGTCTCGTCGACACCGTCCGCGACGTTCTTCAGCATGACGGGCGCCACACCTGCGCCGCCGAGCGTCACGGAGGCATGCGTTGCGTCGTCGTACTGAACCGCATTCGCGACACCCTTCTGCAGCGTCTCGATCTGCGTCGTGTGCGTCGACACACGCTCGTCGATGTGGTTGAACGCGTCGCCGACATTGTCGTACGTGTCCTTCACGCCATCCGCCGCAGTCAGTTCATACGTCGGCGCCGAGATATCGCCGGTCGTCGGGTCGAACTTGGCACCGCCGCCGAGGCTGTCCGCGATGCTGGACAAGGCGAAATTCAGCTGGCCGCCGTTGACTGCCTCGGCGCTGCCGAGCTCAAGCGAGCCGTCCGCGACGTTACGAATCACCGTGCCCTTCGCACCCGCCAACGTCACCGCTGCCTTGGTTGCGTCGTCATAGACGACCGCGTTCGGGTTCGTACCGTTGCCGGTGCCGCCCTCACGCTGCTCCAGCGCCGTGATGGCGTCGCCGACCGACGCGTAATCCTTGCCGTCGATCTTATAGACCGGCGCGGTAACCTTGCCGTCCGCGTCGATGCCCGAACCACCGCCGATGATCTCGGTCACGCCCTTCAGCTGCGACACGTTGACTGCGTCCGTCGATACCTTGCCGGCAGCGACGTTATGCAGTGCGACCGGAACATTGGCGTTCACGCCACCGAACGTCACCGAAGCGAAGTTCGTGGTGCCGTCGGCACGCGTGTCGTAGGTCACGGCCGCAAGCGCCTTGCCGTCCTTGTCGATCAAGCCCGACGACTTCAGCTGCGATACGTTCACCGCGTCCATGTCGGCCTTGCCGGCCGCCACGTTCGACAGAATCGTGCCGCCCTGGCCGGCCAGCGTCGCCTTGTCCTTGCTCACGCTGTCGTAAGCCAACGCCAGCGGGTTCATGCCGCCTTCGACGTCGCGGATTGCGTCCGTCAGTTGATCGACGTTCACCGCGTCCGTGCCGGCCTTGCCCTTCGCCACGTTCGACAGCGTCACCGGATCCACCGACTTCCCGCCGCCCAGCGACACCGAGCCGTAGTTCGTCGTGCCGTCCAGGTTGCGGTCGTACGTCACCGCGGCAATCGACTTTCCGTCGTCACCGATCAAGCCCGACGACTTCAGCTGCGACACGTTCACCGCGTCCGTGTCGGCGTTGCCCGCCGCCACGTTCGACAGAATCGTGCCGCCATCGCCTGCCAGCGTTGCCGACTTGAAGTTCGGCGTGCCGTCCGGGTTCTTGTCGTAGGTCATCGCCGCCACCGCGTTGCCGTCCTTGTCGATCAGGCCCGACGACTTCAGCTGCGATACGTTCACCGCGTCCTTGTCAGCCTTGCCATCCGCCACGTTCGACAGCGTCGTACCATTCTGGCCGGCCAGCGTCACCGAGTCCTTCTGCGCGCCGTCATAGGCCACCGCATTCGGATCTGTGCCGTTGCTGCCATCACCGCCGCTCTTCGCCGCAGCCTGCAGCGCGTCGTTGACGTTGTGGTACTCCTTGCCGTCGATCGTGTACGTCGGCGCGGTCACGTCACCGTTCGCGTCGAAGCCCGTACCGCCGCCGACCACGTCCGCGAGACCCTTGAGCTGCGCGAGGTTCACCGCGTCGGTGTTCTGCGTGCCCTTCGCGACGTGGATGATCTGCCGCTCGGCGCCTGCCGAGCCGATCGACAGCGCATTCGCACGCTCCGCGAGCGAGCCGGCGCCCAGCGCGATGCTGTTCGACTGAAGGGCCTGCGCGTTCGCCCCGAGGGCGATGGCGTCGGCGACGTTCTGTTGCACGTTCGCGTTCGTACCGATGGCGATGCTGTTTACGGTGCCTGACTTCGTCATCGCCTTGTCGCCGATCGCGATCGAGCTCTGGCCCACGGCTGTCACGCCGTTGTTGCCGACCGCCACCGCGTTTTCGGCGTTGGCCTTCGCTCGAGAGCCGATTGCCAACGCGCCTGCACCATTCGTCGTGACCATGCTACCCATCGCCACCGAATACGGATGCTCGACGCCGGTCTGGGCAATACTGCCGATCGCCACCGAGTGGTCCGAGTTGGCGACCGCCTGCAGACCAACCGAAATCGCATTGATCCCGCTGGCGCCACTCCCTACGCCGATGGCGGCAGCCGTGCCCATCTTCGGATCGCGGCCATTCATCGAGGCAATGTTCGACATGCTGCCGTCCGCACCCAACCCTTCGATCGCGACAAAGCTGCCCGGCTTCGATTCGACGTCACGCACCATCCGCGTCATCTTCGCGTCGAGCTTCGAATTGGCGGAGTGCATCGCATCAGCCAACTGCTTCATGTTGACAGCATCCGTGTCGTCGACACCACCGGCGACGTGAACGATACGACGCTCTTCACCGGCGTTACCCACCGCAACGGTGTTGTCGTCGTCGGCGACCGAATTGAAGCCGATCGCCACCGAGTTGACGCCGTTCGCGCGCGAGCCCGACCCCAATGCCATCGCTTGCGGCCTAGTTGCCCAAGCGTTCGCACCGATCGCGACACTTTCTGGACCTCTCGCAATTGCCTCGCGACCGTCCGAGTTGACCTTGATGTACTTGAGCTTGATTGCGCCGTTGACGAGCGAGTCTTCCAGATCGTTCAACTGGTCGACGTTCACTGCGTCCGTTCCAGCCATACCCTTCGCTACGTTCGACAGCGTCACCGGACCCACCGACTTTCCGCCGCCCAGCGTCACCGAGCCATAGTTCGGCGTGCCGTCCAGATTCTTGTCGTACGTCACCGCGGCAATCGACTTACCGTCCCCGTCAATCAGGCCCGACGACTTCAGTTGCGATACGTTCACCGCATCCAGGTCGGCCTTGCCTGCCGCAACGTTCGACAGGATCGTGCCCGTCGTGCCGGCCAGCGTCACCTTGTCCTTCGACTTGCTGTCGTACACCACCGCCAGCGATTCGCCCGTCGTCTTGTCGATGACGCCGCCATCCGTCAGCGCGTCCTTCAGGCCGCCCAGACTCTCGTTCGTCGCGAACAGCTGCGAGCCGTTCACCGCGTCCGTGCTCGTCGCCGACAGTGCGCCGGCCTTCACGTTCGTCAGCGTCGTGCCGCCTTCGCCCGCCAGCTTCACCGACTTGTAGTTCGTCGTGCCGTCCGGGTTCTTCTCGTACGTCACCGCGGCGACCGACTTGCCGTCTTCGCCGATCAGGCCTGAAGACTTCAGTTGCGATACGTTCACCGCGTCCTTGTCATCCTTGCCATCCGCCACGTTCGACAGAATCGTGCCACCTGCGCCTGCCAGCTTCACCGACTTGTAGTTCGGCGTGCCGTCCGGGTTCTTCTCGTACGTCACCGCGGCAATCGACTTGCCGTCTTCGCCGATCAGGCCCGACGACTTCAGTTGCGACACGTTCACCGCGTCCGTGTCGACCGTACCGGCCTTCACGTTCGACAGTTTCGTGCCACCTTCGCCTGCCAGCGTCGCCGACTTGTAGTTCGCCGTGCCGTCCGGGTTCTTGTCGTAAGTGATTGCTGCGAGCGACTTGCCGTCCTCGCCGATCAGGCCCGACGACTTCAGCTGCGATACGTTCACCGCGTCCTTGTCGGCCTTGCCTGCCGCCACATTCGACAGCGTCGTGCCACCTTCGCCCGCCAGCGTCGCCGACTTGTAGTTCGGCGTGCCGTCCGCCTTCTTGTCGTACGTCACCGCGGCGACCGACTTGCCGTCGTCGCCGATCAGACCCGACGACTTCAGTTGCGACACGTTCACTGCGTCCTCATCGGCCTTGCCCGCCTTCACGTTCGACAGCGTCGTACCGCCTTCGCCCGCCAGCTTCACCGACTTGTAGTTCGGCGTACCGTCCGCGTTCTTCTCGTACGTCACCGCGGCCAGCGCCTTGCCGTCGTCACCGATCAGGCCCGTCGACTTCAACTGCGACACATTCACCGCGTCCTTGTCGGCCTTGCCATCCGCCACGTTCGACAGAATCGTGCCGCCTTCACCCGCCAGCGTTGCCGACTTGTAGTTCGGCGTGCCGTCTGCCTTCTTGTCGTACGTCACTGCGGCGACCGACTTGCCGTCGTCGCCAATCAGGCCCGACGACTTCAGTTGCGACACGTTCACCGCGTCGGCATCGGCCGTACCGGCCTTCACGTTCGACAGCTTCGTGCCGCCTTCGCCCGCCAGCGTCGCCGACTTGTAGTTCGGCGTACCGTCCGCGTTCTTGTCGTACGTCACCGCGGCCAGCGTCTTGCCGTCTTCGCCGATCAGACCCGACGACTTCAACTGCGACACGTTCACTGCGTCCATGTCGGCCGTACCGGCCTTCACGTTCGACAGCTTCGTGCCACCTTCGCCCGCCAGCGTCGCCGACTTGTAGTTCGGCGTGCCGTCCGGGTTCTTGTCGTACGTCACCGCGGCCAGCGTCTTGCCGTCTTCGCCGATCAGACCCGACGACTTCAGCTGCGACACGTTCACCGCGTCGGCATCGGCCGTACCGGCCTTCACGTTCGACAGCTTCGTGCCACCTTCGCCCGCCAGCGTCGCCGACTTGTAGTTCGGCGTGCCGTCTGCGTTCTTGTCGTAAGTGATTGCAGCGAGCGTCTTGCCGTCCTCGCCGATCAGGCCCGACGACTTCAGTTGCGACACGTTCACTGCGTCCATGTCGGCCGTACCGGCCTTCACGTTCGACAGCGTCGTACCGCCGGTGCCGGCCAGCGTCACCTTGTCCTTCGATGCGCTGTCGTAGGCCACCGACAACGGATTCAGACCGCCTTCCACA
>NZ_CAJPGQ010000028.1:0-92567 GCF_905339595.1 Burkholderia sp. BCC1977 | reverse complement strand
GGCCGTCGGCCTGCTTTTTGCGTCAGTGCTGCGCGAATGCTCAGGACTGCGGCGGAATCACCAGCTTCTGGCCCGGATAGATCCGGTCCGGGCTCGACAGCATCGGCTTGTTCGCCTCGAAGATCGCCGGGTACTTGTTCGCGTCGCCGTACACTTCCTTGGCGATCGCCGACAGCGTGTCGCCCGCCTTGACGTCGTGGTACTGAACTTCCGGATCGTCCGGTTGGAGGTCGTCGTCGTTGACGCCCGCGACGCCTTGCACGTTGCCGGCCGCGACCTTGACCTTCGCCTTCGTGTCGAGATCGGCGACGCTGCCCGACAGCGTGACGGTGCGCGATGCGCCGTCGAACGCGACGGTCAGGTTCGACGTGTCGAGACCTTGCGTGCTGATGTAGTTCTTGATCGCATCGGCCGCGGTCTGGTTCGCGGCATTCGGATCTTCCGCTGCTTGCGCATCGGCGTGACCCAGCAGTTTTTCACCCGCCTCTTTAATAAACGAAAGAAGACCCATCGCTGCACTCCCTAGGTGGTTGAAAAGAAAACGCGCCATGAAGTGGCGAAAAAAACACCGCGCTGGGCACGGTCACCGGAGTGAGCGCAAGCGCGGCGGATTTCTCGAAAGGCGTGGCGAAAGTGTAGGCGTTCAACGCGACGATTGCATGAAAAATCGCACGCGCGAACGTAAAGAAGTGTAATACGCGAAATCCGACAGGCGGACACCCGACGACGACGTCTGACCGACCAAGGCTTCCCCGGCGCCGCCGGGTGCCGCTGCGGACCCCACCACGCCGCTCTCAGCCCAGAGCGGCGTTTTTCGCCCCGTCGCGCACGCGTTTCGGCGATACGCGGCGGGGCGCCCCACCGTGATGCGCGTGGTGTCGCGCATCGATGCGATCGGCCATGGCCGGATCGCGTGTGTTCGTCGCGCGCGTTCGCCGTTGCAGCGAACCGCGCGTCGTTGCAGCCGCGTTACGCGGCCGGCGTCTGGCCGATCTCGAAGTTGGACATGATCTCGAGCGCGCGCACGAGTGCCGAGTGATCCCAGGCCTTGCCGCCGTGCGATGCGCACACGCTGAACAGCTGCTGCGCGCTCGCCGTGTGCGGCAGCGCGAGGCCGAGCTTGCGTGCGCCGTCGAGCGCGAGGTTCAGGTCCTTCTGGTGCAGCTCGATGCGGAAGCCCGGATCGAACGTGCGCTTCGTCATGCGCGCGCCGTGCACTTCGAGGATGCGCGAGGCGGCGAAGCCGCCCATCAGCGCCTGGCGCACGCGCTCCGGATCGGCGCCCGAGCGTGCGGCGAACAGCAGCGCTTCGCCGACCGCCTCGATGTTCAGCGCGACGATGATCTGGTTCGCGACCTTGCAGGTCTGGCCCGCGCCGTTGTCGCCGACGAGCGTGATGTTCTTGCCCATCTTCTCGAACAGCGGCTTCGCGCGCTCGAAGGCCTGCTCCGGGCCGCCGACCATGATCGTCAGCGTCGCTTCGCGGGCACCGACTTCGCCGCCGGACACCGGCGCGTCGAGGTAGTCGCAGCCGAGCGCGTTGATCTGCTTCGCGAATGCCTGCGTGTCGAGCGGCGAGATCGAGCTCATGTCGATCACGAGCTTGCCGGCCGTCAGGCCCTTCGCGACGCCGTCGTCGGCGAACAGCACGTTACGCACGTCGGGCGTGTCCGGCACCATCGCGATGATGATGTCCGCGTTCTGCGCGACTTCGGTCGAGTTCGCGACGACCTTCGCGCTCGCGCGCAGGTCGTCGGGAATCGGGAACGCACCGTTCACGACGAGCTGATGATCGCCCTTGAGCAGGTTGCGCGCCATGTGCGCGCCCATGATGCCGAGGCCGATGAAACCGATGGTTGCCATGTGAAAGTCTCCTGGTAGGGGCGTATGCGGGAAGGGCGGATCTCAGGCGGCGCGGCGCGCCGAGCCCGGTGCGCAGCCGGCGACGGCTTGCAGCCAGCCGAGCCCTTCCGTCGTGGTGGTGCGGGGCTTGTATTCGCAGCCGACGTAGCCGGCATAGCCGAGCCGGTCGAGTAGCGCGAACAGGAACGGGTAGTTGATCTCGCCCGTGCCCGGCTCGTTGCGGCCCGGGTTGTCCGCGAGCTGGACGTGGCCGATCGACGCGAGGTTGCGTTCGATCGTCGCGGCCAGTTCGCCTTCCATGCGCTGCATGTGATAGATGTCGTACTGCAGGAACAGGTTGTCCGAGCCGACCGCGCGGATCACGTCGAGCCCTTCCGACGAGCGGTTCAGCGCGAAGCCCGGGATGTCGAAGCTGTTGCACGGCTCGACCAGCAGGCGGATGCCTTCGCGCTTCAGTGCGTCGGCGGCGAAGCGCAGGTTGTCGACGATCGTGACGAAGGTCTTGTCGCGCGCGGTGCTCGCCGACGGAATGCCGACGAGGCAGTTCAGCTGCGGCACCTTCAGCGCCTTCGCGTACTCGATCGCACGGCCGACACCTTCCTGGAATTCGCCGACCCGATCGGGCAGGCACGCGATGCCGCGCTCGCCCTGATCCCAGTTGCCGGCGGGCAGGTTGTGCAGCACGAGGCGCAGGCGGTGCGTCTCGAGCCGCTCGGCGAGTTCCTCTTTCGCGTACGGGTACGGGAACAGGAACTCGACGGCATCGAAGCCCGCGTCCGCGGCCGCCTTGAAGCGGTCGAGGAACGGCACTTCGTTGAACAGCATGGTCAGGTTTGCAGCAAACTTCGGCATGAGCTAAGCCTCTTCGGTCGGTCAGTCAAAAAGATGTCGTGCGGATCAGTCGAGCATCGAGATCGCGGTCGGCGCGTGCTCGGCCTTCTCGGCGAGTTCCTCGAACTCGTTGATCGCGTCGATTTCGGTGCCCATCGAGATGTTCGTCACGCGCTCGAGGATCACTTCGACGACCACCGGCACGCTGAACTCTTCCGCGAGCGCTTGCGCCTGCTTCAGCGCCGGCTCGATCTCTTCCGGCTTGAACACGCGCAGCGCCTTGCAGCCGAGGCCTTCGGCCACCGCCACGTGATCGACGCCATAGCCGTTCAGCTCCGGCGCGTTGACGTTGTCGAACGCGAGCTGCACGCAGTAGTCCATGTCGAACGCGCGCTGGGCCTGGCGGATCAGCCCGAGGTACGAGTTGTTCACGACGACGTGCACGTACGGCAGCTTGAATTGCGCGCCGGCGGCCAGTTCCTCGATCATGAACTGGAAGTCGTAGTCGCCCGACAGCGCGACGATCGGGCGGCGCGGGTCGGCCGCACGCACGCCGAGCGCGGCGGGGATCGTCCAGCCGAGCGGGCCGGCCTGGCCGCAGTTGATCCAGTTGCGTGCCTTGAACACGTGCAGGAACTGCGCGGCGGCGATCTGCGACAGGCCGATCGTGCTGACGTAGCACGTATCGCGGCCGAACACCTTGTTCATTTCTTCGTACACGCGCTGCGGCTTGACCGGCACGTTGTCGAAGTGGGTCTTGCGCTGCAGCGTGCGCTTGCGCTCCTGGCACTCGGACACCCACGCGCCGCGGTCCTTCAGCTTGCCGGCGGCCTTCCATTCCTGCGCGACCGCGACGAACAGCTCGAGCGCGGCCTTCGCGTCGGACACGATGCCGAGATCCGGGCCGAACACGCGGCCGATCTGGGTCGGCTCGATGTCGACGTGCACGAACTTGCGGCCCTTCGTGTAGACCTCGACGCTGCCCGTGTGGCGGTTCGCCCAGCGGTTGCCGATGCCGAGCACGAAGTCGGACGCGAGCATCGTCGCGTTGCCGTAGCGGTGCGACGTCTGCAGGCCGACCATGCCGGCCATCAGCGGATGGTCGTCCGGAATCGCGCCCCACGACATCAGCGTCGGGATCACCGGCACGCCGATCGTTTCGGCGAACTGGACGAGCAGGTCTTCGGCCGCCGCGTTGAGCACGCCGCCGCCCGACACGATCAGCGGCTTGTCCGCGTCGTTGAGCATCGCGAGCGCCTTCTCGATCTGCGCGCGGGTCGCCGCGGGTTTGTAGACCGGCAGCGGTTCGTACGTGTCGATGTCGAATTCGATCTCGGCGAGCTGCACGTCGATCGGCAGGTCGACCAGCACCGGGCCCGGACGCCCCGAGCGCATCAGGTGGAACGCCTGCTGGAACACGCGCGGCACGAGCGCCGGCTCGCGCACGGTGACGGCCCACTTGGTGACGGGCTTCGCGATCGACTCGATGTCGACGGCCTGGAAGTCTTCCTTGTACAGGCGCGCACGCGGCGCCTGGCCCGTGATCGCGAGGATCGGAATCGAATCGGCCGAGGCGGAGTACAGGCCGGTGATCATGTCGGTGCCGGCGGGGCCCGACGTGCCGATGCACACGCCGATGTTGCCCGGTGCGGCACGCGTGAAGCCTTCGGCCATGTGCGACGCGCCCTCGACGTGGCGGGCCAGCACGTGGCTGATGCCGCCCGACTTGCGCATCGCTGAATAGAACGGGTTGATTGCCGCGCCGGGCACGCCGAACGCGGTCTGGATGCCTTCCTTCTCGAGCACGAGTACGGCTGCGTCGACGGCTCTCATCTTGGCCATGAATGTCTCCTTGAATGTACGGATCTTGCGAATCGGTCTGTTGGGAACACTTTAGGGACGCAGGAAAGGTTTGATAAGATCAGCCGAAGTCGCTTATTTCGAAACTAAAAGTATGGAATGACGGCCGGACGGGGCTTCCCGCCGGTGTCGGAGCCGGGACGGAGACGGGAAATGGATCGTTTCAAGCAGATCGAGACGTTCGTGCGGGTCGCGGACGCGGGCAGCCTCGCGGCGGCCGCGCTCGAGGAGGGCGTGTCGCCGGTGGTGCTCGGGCGGCGCATCGACGCGCTGGAGCAGCGCCTCGGCGTGAAGCTGATGTACCGCTCGACGCGGCGGCTGGTGGTCAGCGAGGAGGGCGCCGCGTTCCTCGAGCGCTGCCGCGGGCTGCTGTCCGAATGGGACCAGGCCGAGAACGAACTGGCCGCCGGCCGGCGCGCGGTCAGCGGGCACCTGATCGTGTCCGCGCCGGCCGCGTTCGGCCGCAAGCATGTTGCGCCACACGCACCCGGTTTCCTCGTCGACAAGCCGGAAATGCAGCTGTCGTTCAACCTGACCGATCGTGTCGTCGATCTCGTGCGCGAAGGCTACGACCTGTCGATCCGGATCGGCGGCTCGGTCGACCCGAACTTCGTCGCGGTGAAGCTCGCGTCGAACCGGCGCGTCGTGTGCGGCACGCCCGACTATTTTCGGCGCCACGGCCGGCCGAAGTCGCTCGACGACCTGCTCAGGCACAACTGTCTCGCCTTCAACCTGCAGGGCGGCCAGAACCGCGGCTGGTATTTCCAGCGCCACGGCAAGATCGTGACGATGCGGGTGGCCGGCAATCTCGACTGCAACGACGGCGAGCTGCTGCATCGCTGGGTGGCGGAAAGCCTCGGGCTCGGCTGGCGCTCGACCTGGGAAATCGCCGCGCAGCTCGAAACGGGCGAACTCGAGACGGTACTCGACGAATACGCGCTGCCGGACTACGACATCCTCGCGGTCTATCCGCAGCAGCGCTACGTGCCCGCGCGCGTGCGCTATTTCATCGACTACCTGCGCGAAGCGTATGCGCGGCCCGGCTACTGGAGCGGCACGCCATGACGGGCGCGGCACGCCCCGGCATTTTTTTGCGCATGAGCGGCTGCGTGCGGGAATAAACTCGACGCAGCGGCGGTAAGGTCATCGAGTGCGCCCGCTGCCGGTCTGTCCGGGCACCGGGCGCGGAACGGGCGCGGCTGCGGCCGCCGGGACCAGGGAGGTCATGTGGGGCAAGCCGGACAGGCGGTCGACGAACGGGCGGAGGATGACGCGGTCGCGCGCGGCGAGCGGTTTCGCGTGCTCGTGCTGCCGCATCTCGATGCCGCGTACAACCTCGCGCGCTGGCTGAGCGGCAACGCGGGCGACGCGGACGATGTCGTCCAGGACGCGTGCATGCGCGCGCTGCGCTTCGTCGACTCGTGCCGCGGCGACAACGCGCGGCCGTGGCTGCTGACGATCGTGCGCCACACCTGGTACACGGAGTGGCGCCGCCGCACCCACGCGCACGAGGTCGCATTGCCCGACACGCTCGACGACACGGCGGTGCCCGACGACTGGCAGCCGGCGACGGAGGATCCGCTCGCGCACCTGCTGCGCGGCGAGAACGTGCGACTGGTGAACGCGGCGCTCGCGAAGCTGCCGCCCGAATACCGCGAGGTGCTGGTGCTGCGCGAGATGGAGGATTTGAGTTACCGCGAGATCGCGGCGATCGCCGACGTGCCGGTCGGCACCGTGATGTCGCGGCTTGCGCGCGGCCGGCGCAGGCTCGCCGCGCTCCTGGGCGACACGCAGGCGCCGGCGTCCGAACCCGCGCCGGGACGTGCGTCGGCAAGCGGAACCGCATCGGAGGCGATCGATGGACTGTAACGAAGCGCGAGCGTTGCTGGACGCGGACGTCGACCGCGAGCTGTCGGCGCCCGATGCGTTGCGCGTCCAGCGGCATGTCGAAGGGTGCGACGCGTGCCGCCGCGAACGCGAGCGGATCGTCGCGCTGGGGCGGGCCGTGCGGCAGGCCGACTATCACCGTGCGCCCGATGTGCTGCGGGCGAAGATTCTCGCGGCGCTGCCGGCGGCAGGCGGCGCGGGCGCGCGCGGGCCAGCCCGCGCGGAACAGGAGCCCGACGCGGCGGCGCGGCCGCGGCCTCGACCGAACGGCCGCCGCTGGTTCTCGTGGCCGGCCGGCCGCGGCGTGTCGGCTCGCCCGGTGCCTGCCGGGCCGTGGCCGTGGGTGCCGGCGCTGCCCGGGCTCGGCTGGGGCGTGGCGCTGTTGGTCGCGCTCGCGGCGGCGGCCGGGATGGCGCTGTCCGCCCGCCACGCGGAAACCGGCCAGACGGTCGACGAACTGGTCGCGAGCCACGTGCGCGCCGGCCTGTCGGCGCGCGACATCGACGTGATCTCGACCGACCGGCATACGGTCAAGCCGTGGTTCAACGGCCGGCTCGACTATGCGCCGCCGGTCGAGGACCTGTCGGCGAGCGGCTTCCCGCTGGCCGGCGGCCGGCTCGACTACGTCGGGCGGCGCCGCGTCGCGGTGCTCGTCTACCGGTACCGGCAGCACGTGATCGACGTGTACGTGCGGCCGGCAGGCGTCGGGCGGGAGACCGCGCCGTACGCGACCGTGTCGCAGGGCTACGCGCTCGACCGCTGGGACGCGGCCGGGATGACATGGTGGGCCGTGACCGACGCCGAGCCGTCGGCGCTGGCCGCGTTCAGGACGGCGCTCGACGCGCGGCTGGGCGTGGCGCGCAGCGAGTGACGGCGGGCCGCGTCGGCGGCCCGTCACCCGCTGCGCGATGCTCCGCCCCCGATTCCTGGGCGGGCGCGCCGCCAGCCGTTGCAGCCGTCGGCACCATTCAAGTCGTTGAAAACATGGCCGAATCCGGTCGGAAAATGCCGATCGGTGTTGCATGCGCCCTGTATCCGGGTTAGAATCTTCGGCTTCTCACTTGCCACACCGGTTCAGACGCCCGGGTGGCTTTAATCCACAAGGAGTGTGTAATGCGTCATTACGAAATCGTATTCATCGTGCACCCCGATCAGAGCGAGCAAGTGCCCGCGATGATCGAGCGTTACAAGACCACGATCACGACGCACGGCGGCCAGATCCACCGTGTCGAAGACTGGGGCCGTCGCCAGCTGGCCTACATGATCGAGAAACTCGCGAAGGCTCACTACGTCTGCATGAACATCGAGTGCGACCAGACGACGCTCGACGAACTCGAACACGCGTTCAAGTTCAACGACGCCGTGCTGCGCCACCTCATCGTCAAGATGAAGAAGGCCGAGACCGGCCCGTCGCCGATGATGAAGGAAGTTCAGCGCGAAGAAGCCAAGAAGGCGGCTGCAGCTCAGCCGACCGAAGCGCAGGCTTAAGTTCGTCACTCATTAAGCCATCAAGGAGCGCGTCTCTCACGTGAACAGGTTGCAATTGACGGCAAGCGTCGTCGAACGCGCACCGGTGCGATATACGCCGGCGGGTGTTCCGATCGCAAGCGCCACGTTGCATCACCGCACGGAAGTCGTCGAAGCAGGCATTCCCCGTCAGGTCGACATGACGATCGAGGCGGTGGCGGCCGGTGAGGCGAGCGGCAAGCTGGAGCGTCGTGAAATGGGCGTCGAAACGCTGTTCACGGGCTTCCTGGCAAAGAAAAGCCGCAACGCGAGAACCTTGGTGTTTCACATCACTGCATTGCAGGACATAGGAAAGGACTGAAATCATGGCCCGCCCGACTGGTAAGAAATTCGACAAGCGTCGTCAGCAACAAAACCCGCTCTTCAAGCGCAAGAAGTTCTGCCGTTTCACGGCTGCCGGCGTCGAGCAGATCGACTACAAGGACACGGAAACGCTGAAGGACTTCATCGGCGAAAACGGCAAGATCACGCCGGCTCGTCTGACGGGTACGAAGGCGCACTATCAGCGTCAGCTGGATACGGCAATCAAGCGTGCGCGTTTCCTCGCGCTGCTGCCGTACACCGATCAGCACAAGGCGTAATCAGGCGACGCAATAAGGAGAATTCGAATGCAAATCATTCTGTTGGAAAAAGTCGCCAATCTGGGCAACCTCGGCGATATCGTCAAGGTCAAGGACGGTTACGCTCGCAACTTCCTGATCCCGAACCGCAAGGCTCGCCGTGCAACGAAGGAAGCGATCGCCGAATTTGAAGTTCGCCGCGCTGAACTCGAAAAGATCGCCGCTGAAAAGCTGGCAGCATCGCAGGCAGTCGGCGAGAAGCTGAACGGCCAGTCGTTCGAAATCACGCAGAAGTCGGGCGTCGACGGCCGTCTGTTCGGCTCGGTCACGAACGGCGACGTCGCGGAACTGCTGAAGAAGGCAGGTTTCGAAGTCGAGAAGCTGCAAGTTCGTATGCCGGAAGGCCCGCTGAAGATGATCGGCGAGCACGTCGTTCAGATCGCGCTGCACACGGACGTCGTCGTCGACGTCACGATCAACGTGATCGGCGACCACGCGTAAGCGTACGCAAGCTTTCCGGGCGGCTTCCGCCGTCCGGACAAGGGCAGGCGCCCGGGCAACCGGGGCCTGCCTTTTTTATTGCCTGATCGTCGGAGCGGTAGCGCTGCTGCGATCTATTCGCGATAATCCCAACCCATGAACGCGCCGCAAGATCCTCAAATCGAATCGCTGAAAGTCCCGCCGCATTCGGTCGAAGCCGAGCAGTCGGTGCTCGGCGGCCTGTTGCTCGACAACGCGGCATGGGACCGGATTGCCGACTTCCTGTCGCAGGGCGACTTCTATCGCTACGACCACCGGATCATCTACGAGCACATCGGCCGGTTGATCGCGTCGACGCGCCCGGCCGACGTCGTGACCGTGTACGAAGCGCTGACCACGTCCGGCAAGGCCGATGACGTCGGCGGGCTCGCGTACCTGAACGCCCTCGCGCAGAACACGCCGAGCGCCGCGAACATTCGCCGCTATGCGGAAATCGTGCGCGACCGCGCGGTGCTGCGCCGGCTCGTGTCGGTCGCCGACGAAATCTCGGCCGACGCATTCAATCCGCAGGGCAAGGAAGTTCGCCAGCTGCTCGACGAGGCCGAGTCGAAGGTGTTCTCGATCGCCGAAGAGGGCGCGCGCGGCAACCAGGGCTTCCTCGAGATTGGTCCGCTGCTCACGCAGGTCGTCGAACGCATCGACACGCTGTATCACACCGCGAACCCGAGCGACGTCACGGGCACGCCGACGGGCTTCGTCGACCTTGACCGGATGACGTCCGGGATGCACGGCGGCGAACTGATCATCGTCGCGGGAAGACCGTCGATGGGTAAGACCGCATTTTCGATGAACATCGGCGAATACGTCGCGGTCGAGTACGGGCTGCCGGTGGCGGTGTTCTCGATGGAAATGCCGGGCACCCAGCTCGTGATGCGTATGCTCGGCTCGATCGGCCGGCTCGACCAGCACCGGATGCGTACCGGCCGGCTGACCGACGAGGACTGGCCGAAGCTGACGCACGCGGTGCAGAAGATGAGCGAGGCGCAGCTCTTCATCGACGAGACGGGCGGCCTGAACCCGATGGAATTGCGCTCGCGCGCGCGGCGTTTGGCACGCCAGTGCGGCAAGCTCGGCCTGATCATCGTCGACTACCTGCAGCTGATGTCGGGTTCGTCGCAGGGCGAGAACCGTGCGACCGAAATCTCGGAAATCTCGCGATCGCTGAAGAGTCTCGCAAAGGAGCTGGACGTGCCGGTGATTGCGCTGTCGCAGCTGAACCGCGGGTTGGAGCAGCGTCCGAACAAGCGTCCGGTGATGTCGGATTTGCGTGAATCGGGCGCAATCGAACAGGACGCGGACGTGATCCTGTTCATCTACCGTGACGAGGTCTACAACCCGGACAGCCCGGACAAGGGCACGGCCGAAATCATCATCGGCAAGCAGCGTAACGGCCCGATCGGGCCCGTTCGGCTCACGTTCCTGGGTCAATACACGAAGTTCGACAACTTTGCAGGGGTGCAGACCTTCTACGGCGAGTAACACTTCTTCGCCAGATGTAAACCCTTATTTCACCAAGCGTTGTATCCAATCCCGGCGCGCGCACATGCGCGCGTCGCGTCGCTACCGAAAACGGTACAATGTCGCCCGTTTTCGTGACAGTAGTTTGACAATCTCTCAGGAATCCCATGTTCGGTCGATTCATGCCCACCGAGGGCAAGTTCTTTGAACTCTTCAATGCGCACGCGAAGTACATCGTTTCCGGTGGCCGCGAGCTCGAACTGCTGATCGACAATCTCGCCGACGCCGAGATTCACAAGCAAAACGTGCAGACCGCCGAGAAGGCCGCTGACAAGCTCACGCACGAAGCGATCGATCTGCTGCACAAGACCTTCATCACGCCGCTCGATCGCGACGAGATCCACAAGCTGATCACGACGATGGACGACATCCTCGACCTGATGGAAGACGTCGCGACGGCCGTGTCGCTGTACGACGTGCAGTCCGTCACGTCCGAGGCGAGCCAGCTCGCGCACATCGTCACGCAGTCGGCCCAGCACGTGCAGCAGGCTGTCGGGTTGCTGTCCGACATGAAGCAGTCGGCGCAGATCCTCAAGCAGTGCGAGGAGATCGACCGCTGGGAATCGGAGGCTGATCGCGTGCTGCGCGCGGCGATGTCGAAGCTGTTCCGCGAGGAAGACGACGTGAAGACGCTCATCAAGCTGAAGGCGATCTACGAACTGCTCGAGGAGATCACCGACAAGTGCGAGGACGTCGCGAACATCATCGAAGGCATCGTGCTGGAAAACGCCTGAGCGGACCACGATGCATTCGATACAACTCGCCCTATGGATGGTCGCGACGCTGGTGCTCGTCGCGCTCGTATTCGACTTCATGAACGGCTTCCACGACGCGGCGAACTCGATCGCCACCGTCGTGTCGACCGGGGTGCTGAAGCCCCAGCAGGCCGTGGTGTTTGCGGCCGCGTTCAACGTGATCGCGTATTTCATCTTCCACCTGAAAGTCGCGCAGACTGTCGGTAAAGGCACGATCGATCCCGAGATCGTCGACCACTATGTCGTGTTCGGCGCGCTGGTCGGTGCGATCGGCTGGAACGTGATCACGTGGTACTACGGGATTCCGTCGAGCTCGTCGCACGCGCTGATCGGCGGCCTCGTCGGTGCGGCGCTCGCGAAGTCGGGCTGGAGCGCGCTGAACATCGACGGGCTGCTGAAGACGATCGCGTTCATCTTCATTTCGCCGCTGCTCGGCTTCATCCTCGGCTCGCTGTTCATGCTCGGCGTGTCGTGGCTGTATTTCCGCACCGCACCCAGCAAGGTCGACCGGCGCTTCCGGCGGCTCCAGCTGCTGTCGGCCGGCCTGTACAGCCTGGGCCACGGCGGCAACGACGCACAGAAGACGATCGGCATCATCTGGATGCTGCTGATCGCGTCGGGCTATGCGTCGGCGACGTCCGATGCGCCGCCCGCGTGGGTGATCGGCGCGTGCTACCTGTCGATGGGGCTCGGCACGCTGTTCGGCGGCTGGCGCATCGTGCGCACGATGGGCCAGAAGATCACGAAGCTCAAGCCGGTCGGCGGTTTCTGTGCCGAAAGCGGCGGGGCGATCACGCTGTTCATCGCGTCGTTCCTCGGCATTCCGGTGTCGACCACGCACACGATCACCGGCGCGATCGTCGGTGTCGGCGCCACGCAGAAGCTGTCGGCCGTGCGCTGGGGTGTCGCCGGCAACATCGTTTGGGCGTGGGTGCTGACGCTGCCGGCGGCCGCGCTGTTCGCGGCCGGCGGATGGTGGCTCGGGCACCAGATCTTCTGATTCCGACGTTGCCGGATCGACCCGCAATGCGCCGCACACCGAAAGGTTGCGGCGCATTTTCTTTGGCGGTCGGGAAGGGTGCGGCGAATGGCGGCGCCGCCGGGGATGAGCCGGATCAGTAACTGCCGTTCGCGAAGCGGGCGATCGGATCGTCAGCGGTGCCGGGGCGCGGGCTGACCGGCGCGGATTGCGTCGACGCACGCAGTACCTGCACGGGCTCGCTGTTGCGCGGCGACGACGGCGCGGCGGGCGCGGGTGATGGTTCCGCGTCGAACGCGGCTGCCTGGGCGGCTGTCAGTGCCGTCGTCGGAATCTGTGTGCCGGTCTCTTGCGGGCCTGAGTTCGCCGTCATGGCGGTCATGTCGCCATTCGCGGACGTTGCCTGCTGCTGGGCTGCCGGCACGCGCGGCGGCGGCGGTTCGTACGGATCGGCGGGCGCGGCGGCGGCCGGGGCAAGCGCCGCGGTCGATACGACCGGTGCGGCTTGCATGACCGGAGCCGGCGACGGGGTCGCGGCGGCTTGCGGCGACGCATAGGCAGGCTGCCGCGGCGTGGCGGCAGCGACGACCGGGGCTGCCGCGGCCGCCGGCGCATCGCGCCGTGCCTCGTAGGTCGGCGCATCGAACGGCGCCGGCGTGCCGCGCGGCGGCGCGACGCGGCGAATGCCGTCGAAGCGCTTGGCCCAGTAAGGGTTCGTCAGGTAGTCGAGCCGCACGGTGCCGCCGGTCGACGGCGCGTTGACGAAGCGCAGCTTGCCGACATAGATGCCGACGTGCGAATGCGGGCGTCCGGTCGTGTTGAAGAAGATCAGGTCGCCCGGCGCGACCTGGTCGGGGTCGATCGACACGCCGCGGCTGCTCATGTCGGCGGTCGTGCGCGGCAGGTTCACGTCGGCCGCGCGGCCGATCACGTAGCGCACCAGGCCGCTGCAGTCGAAGCCGCTCGTCGGCGTGTTGCCGCCCCAGCGGTACGGCACGCCGACGAGGCTCATCGCCTGGATCGAGATTTCTTCCTGGCCGACGCTGTGGTCGACGAATTTCGGGAAATTGGCGGGCGCCGGGAATGCGCGCGGTGTCGTGATCTTCATGCCGGAGGTGCGCGAGGCCGACTGCGGCGGCACGCTGGAGCAGGCCGAGAGCAGTGAAACGACGGCGACGGGAACCCAGATTCGAAGCATGAGAAGGCGGATGAGCGCGACGCGCTCGCGAATCGTATGACGACAGACAGACCCGATGGTAGACGTTCCGGCGGGGCTTAGGCAACCATTCCTGAGAATTTACTTGAAGTTTCGCGCGTAAGTGACGCTGTTGCGTAACGAAGCATGACCAACGTTTCCGACCCCAAAAATAAAAACGGCGCTCCGGAAACGGAGCGCCGCGTGGCGTCGACGGCCGGCGGGCGGCCGGTCGCGCGTTACAGGATGTCCGACGCGTAGTCGGCGAGCCGCGAGCGTTCGCCGCGCGCGAGCGTGACGTGGCCGCTGTGGCCCCAGCCCTTGAAGCGGTCGACGACGTAGGTCAGGCCCGAGCTGCCTTCGGTCAGGTAAGGCGTGTCGATCTGCGCGATGTTGCCGAGGCACACGATCTTCGTGCCGGGGCCCGCGCGTGTCACGAGCGTCTTCATCTGTTTCGGCGTCAGGTTCTGCGCTTCGTCGATGATCAGGTACTTGTCGACGAACGTGCGGCCGCGCATGAAGTTCATGCTCTTCACCTTCAGGCGCGAACGGATCAGTTCCTGCGTCGCCGCACGGCCCCATTCGCCGGCTGCGTCGTCGGTCTTCTGCAGCACTTCGAGGTTGTCGTCGAATGCGCCCATCCACGGCTGCATCTTCTCTTCCTCGGTACCGGGCAGGAAACCGATGTCCTCGCCGACGGGCACGGTCGCGCGCGTCACGATGATCTCGTTGTAGCGCTTGTCGTCGAGCACCTGCGCGAGGCCGGCCGCGAGCGCGACGAGCGTCTTGCCGGTGCCGGCCTGGCCGAGCAGCGTGACGAAGTCGATCTCGGGGTTCATCAGCAGGTTCAGCGCGAAGTTCTGCTCGCGGTTGCGCGCGGTGATGCCCCACACGTTGTTCTTGTGGTGGCTGTAGTCGCGCAGCGTCTGCAGCAGCGCCGTCTTGCCGTTCAGCTCGCGCACGATCGCGTGGAACGTCGGCTCGCCGTTCTGCGGCTCGAGATAGACGAACTCGTTGACGAGCATCGACGCGACGAGCGGGCCCGTCACGCGGTAGTACGTGGTGCCCGTCTTCGTGTCCTGCCAGCTCTCCATGCCCTTCGCGTGCCTGGTCCAGAAGTCCTGCGGCAGTTCGCGCACGCCGGTATAGAGGAGGTCTTTATCCTCGAGTACCTGGTCGTTGAAGTAGTCTTCCGCGGGCAGGCCGAGCGCATGCGCCTTGATCCGCATGTTGATGTCTTTCGACACCAGCACGACCTGGCGGTCCGGCCGGTCGCGCTGCAGCGCGCGCACGACGCCGAGGATCTGGTTGTCGGCCTTGCCTTCGGGCAGGCCCTCGACGGGCGGAATGTTGGCGAGCGTCGTCTGGAAGTACAGGCGGCCGAGCGCCTCGCGGCTGCCGAGGCGCGACAGCGGAATGCCGTTCGTGATCGGGCCCGCGTCGGCGACCAGCGCGTCGAGCGTGCGGCTCACCTGGCGCGCGTTGCGCGCGACTTCGGACATCCCCTTCTTGTGATTGTCGAGTTCCTCGAGCGTCATCATCGGCAGATAGACGTCGTGTTCCTCGAAGCGGAAGAGGCTGCTCGGGTCGTGCATCAGCACGTTGGTGTCGAGCACGAACAGCTTCTGCAGTTCGGCTTCGGCCGGCTTGCGGCTGCGCGACTTCGTCGCGGCGCCGGCGTCGCGCGCGGGTGCCGCGGCCGGTTTGCCGGCGGCGGGCTTGTCGTGGCGGGCCACGATCGGCGCGGCGGGTGCCGCTTCGGCCGGCGCCGGCATCGGCTGCAGCAGCGCTGCGGTCTGTTTGGTCTTGCGGCCGCGTGCGGGTGGGCTCACGGCTTCTTGTGCCGACGACGCGACGGCGCGCAGCGGCGCGGCCGTGTTCGCGGCTTCGGTCATCGGTTGGGCCACGCTGGCCGGGCCATAGTCACCGGCTGTGGATGCGTCCCCTTCGGCGGACTTCTTCGCGGCTTTCGCGGGCCGCGCTTTCGCCTTGTATTCGTCGGGCGGCAGCAGGCTGCCGAGCTTGCTGGGGGGGGTAGGCAAAGGCATGGTGTCCCTCGGGAGGAATCGTGTCGCATGACGTGCGCCGCTGATCGCATCCTGCGTGTCGTAGACGCATGCAGTTTGCGCGCGGTGGCGCACAGGAATTTCGTCGAGCCGGTTCGCCTAAGTGTCGGTCAGCTCCTTGACGGGGTGAGGGCCGGACCGAGAGCCGGCGCGCAGTCCATAAAAAAAGCCGCTGCCCCGTGGACCGGGACATGCGGCTCGGCTGATACCGTCGTAATGCGCGTCAGGTGCCGGGAAGCATCGCAACGGGCACCGGCGCAGCTACGAGAAATATGGGGCGAACTGGCATTCATTGCGGCCCAATATAACGCGGCTCAAAGCGCTTGTACAGCACTTAGCACGTCGTCCACGTGACCGGGCACCTTGATGCCGCGCCATGCCTGGCGAAGCACGCCGTCGGCGTCGATCAGGAACGTCGAACGCTCGATTCCGCGCACTTCCTTGCCATACATTTTCTTCATCTTGATGACATCGAACAGCGCGCACAGCGCTTCGTCGGCATCGGAAATCAGCGGGAACGGCAGTTCGAGCTTCGCCTTGAAATTGTCATGCGAGCGCAGGCTGTCGCGCGACACGCCGACGACTTCGGCGCCGGCCTTCTTGAACTTCGGATAGAGATCGCGGAACTGCAGGCCTTCGGTCGTGCAGCCCGGCGTGTTGTCCTTCGGATAGAAATACAGGACGAGCTTCTTGCCCTTCAGGTCGGACAGCGAAATGTCGCCGCCCGTAGCGGGTGCGGTGAAATCGGGAACTTGACGGTCAACTTCGACGGACACGTGTTTCTCCTGTTGTTATGGAAAGGCGCCGCTCGGGCGGCGCGGTGCGCGGGGCGTCGCGGCGGCACGCCGCAAGGGCAGGGCCGGCGCGGCGCCGGCGCGCGCGAACTCAGTCGGGCTGGACGATCAGTTCGCCGGAGCGGCCGGGAATCTCGCCCCACGTGACAGGGTACGATGGCAGCGAGTCGCGGTCCAGCGTCGCGTGGTAATCGCCCATCGTCGCAAACGTATGGCCCTGTGCGCGCCAGCCGGCGAGCAACTGCTCGAACACCGGCGCGAGCTTCTGGCCTTCCAGTTCCGCATGCAGCGTGAACACCTGGTCGTGCGGATTGGTCTCCGTGAACTTCAGGATGTGCGCGGCGACGTTGTGCGTGTCGATGCCGTCGATGCCGAGCACTTCGTCGAGCGTCGGCAGCGTGGTCGGCATCTGCACGTGCGACAGCGTGCGGCCGCCGACCACGGGCAGGTACGGCGAATGGCCGCGGCCGTCGGATGCGTAGCGCATCCCCCATGCGTCGATCTGCTCGAACGCCGCGTCGTTCATCTGCCAGCCGGCCGCGCCGTGCGTGACGGGCGGCGCGCCGAAGACGTCGACGAAGCGCGCGTGGCTCTTCTGCATTTCACGCGCGGTCCAGTCGCGATCGCGCATGCGCACGTTGTCCTGCCAGTACACGTGATCCCACGTATGGATCCCGCATTCGAAGCCGGCCTCGTGGATCGCGCGCATGTCGGCGATCGCGCGGCGGCCGATGTCGGGGCCCGGCAGCAGCACGCCGTACATCAGCTGCTTCACGCCGTAATGCTCGACCACCGACGTGCGCGACACCTTCTTCAGGAAGCCCGGGCGGAACACGCGCCGCAGCGCCCAGCCCGTGTGATCGGGCCCGAGGCTGAAGAGGAAGGTCGCGCGCGCACTGAAGCGGTCGAAGATGCGCGCGAGGTTCGGCACGCCTTCGCGCGTGCCGCGCAGCGTGTCGACGTCGATCTTGAGGACGATACGAGCCAAGCGAGCGTCCCGTCAGTTCTGCTGCTCGACCAGCGCGCGCGCGTCGGCGACATGGCCGCGATACGCTTCGAAGATCTTGCGCAGCGCGTCGTCGAACGTCGATTGCGGCGCCCAGGCGAGCTCCTGCATCGTGTTGTCGATCTTCGGCACGCGGTTCTGCACGTCCTGGTAGCCGTTGCCGTAGTAGGCGCCCGACGTCGTTTCGACGAGCTGCACCTGCTTCGCGGAGCCGGCGTATTCCGGGTATTCGGCGGCCAGTTCGAGCATCTTGTGCGCGAGCTCGCGAACCGAGAAGTTATTCTTCGGATTCCCGATGTTGTAGATCTTGCCCGACGCGACGCCGTTCTTGTTGTCGATGATCTTCATCAGCGCGCTGATGCCGTCGTCGATGTCGGTGAACGCGCGCTTCTGCGAGCCGCCGTCGACGAGGCTGATGTTCTCGCCGCGCACGATGTGGCCGAGGAACTGCGTGACGACGCGCGAGCTGCCTTCCTTCGGCGTGTAGATCGAGTCGAGGCCCGGGCCGATCCAGTTGAACGGACGGAACAGCGTGAAGTTCAGGCCTTCCATCCCGTAGCCCCAGATCACGCGGTCCATCAGCTGCTTCGAGCACGCGTAGATCCAGCGCGGCTTGTTGATCGGGCCGTAGGTGAGCGCCGATGCATCCGGGTCGAACTGCTCGTCCGAGCACATGCCGTAGACCTCGGAGGTCGACGGGAACACGAGGTGCTTGCCGTACTTGACGGCCGAACGCACGATCGGCAGGTTCGCCTCGAAGTCGAGCTCGAACACGCGCAGCGGCTGCTGGACGTAGGTCGCGGGCGTCGCGATCGCCACGAGCGGCAGGATCACGTCGCACTTCTTCACGTGATACTCGACCCACTCCTTGTTGATCGTGATGTCGCCTTCGAAGAAGTGCATCCGCTCGTGGTTGACGAGGTCGCCCAGCCGATCGGTCTGCATGTCCATGCCGAACACTTCCCAATCGGTGGTTTCAAGAATGCGCTTCGACAGGTGATGGCCAATGAAGCCGTTTACACCCAGGATCAGGACTTTTTTTGCTTTCATGAATGACGGGAAGAATGAATGAACTGCGCGAATTCCGCGGGCGTCACGACGGTTTCGCTGCCGTCGCGCTGCTGCCACAGCTCGAGAATGGATAGGGCGCGGCTGTCGCCGCAGACGCCGAATAGCGCATTATCGCTTACGTGCAGGCCGGGCGGCAAATCCGCTGCAGCCGCGGCGATCGCGCTGCCGGGCGCCGCGAGGCGGGCGCGGGCGATCACGAAACGCGTGCCGCCGACGTCGGTGAACGCGCCCGGATACGGGGGCGCGACCGCGCGCACCAGGTTGTAGACCTGCGCGGCCGGCTTCGCCCAGTCGACGCGGCCATCCTCCGGCTTGCGTCCGCCGAAGTAGCTGCCGCTCGCGAGATCGTTCGGCAGATGCGGCGCGTCGCCCGCGAGCAGCGCGGGCAGCACGCGCCAGAGCGTCTGCTCGGCGGCCACCGTGACCTTGTCGAACACCTGGGTGGCCGTGTCGTCCGGCAGGATCGGCACCGCAGTCTGGCCGATGATCGCGCCGGCGTCGGGCTTCGCGGCCATCTCGTGCAGCGTCGCGCCGGTTTCCGTTTCGCCGTTCAGCACGGCCCAGTTGGTCGGTACCCGACCCCGGTATTTCGGCAGCAGCGAACCATGCATGTTGTACGCGCCGCGCGGCGCGATCGCGAGCAGGTCCACCGGCAGCATGTGGCGGTAGTAGAACGAGAAGATGAACTCGGGCTGTGCATCGGACACCGCGCGACGCAGTGCCGGATCGGCGGGGGCGGCCGGCGTGACGACCGGGATCCCGTGCTCGGCGGCGACGGATGCGACGCTGCCGAACCAGATGTTCTCGTTCGGGTTGTCCTCGTGCGTGACGACGAGTGCGACGTCGACGCCGCGCGCCAGCAGCACCTGCAGGCAGCGCACGCCGACGTTGTGATACGCGAAGACGACGGCGCGCGGCTTCATTGCGCGGCTCCCGTGCGATTCGCGCCGGCCGGCACCGCCGGCATGCCGTCGTGCTGTTCGAGCACGGCCTGGATCAGGTAGCGCGGCCGTGCGCGCACCTGCTGGTAGATCCGGCCGACGTACTCGCCCAGCAGGCCGAGCGCGAAGATGATCACGCCGAGCAGGAAGAACGTGATCGCGAACAGCGTGAACACGCCTTGCACTTCCGCGCCGACGATGAAGCGGCGCACGAGCAGCAGCACGAACAGCGCGGCGGAGCCGAGCGACAGGATCACGCCGATGAACGACAGCCACTGCAGCGGCACGACCGAGAAGCCCGTCACGAGGTCGAAGTTCAGCCGGATCAGGCTGTACAGCGAGTACTTCGACTCGCCCGCGAAGCGCTCCTCGTGCGCGACCTCGATTTCGGTCGGTTTCTGCGCGAACGTGTAGGCCAGCGCGGGGATGAACGTGTTGACTTCGCCGCACACGTTGATCGTGTCGATGATGCGGCGGCTGTACGCGCGCAGCATGCAGCCCTGGTCGGTCATCTTGATCCGCGTGATGCGCTCGCGCAGCCGGTTCATCATCTGCGACGCCTTGCGCCGCCACAGGCTGTCCTGGCGCTGCTTGCGGATCGAGCCGACGTAGTCGTAGCCCTCGCGCATCTTCGCGATCAGCTTGCCGATTTCCTCGGGCGGGTTCTGCAGGTCGGCGTCGAGCGTGATGACGATTTCGCCGCGCGACTGCGCGAAGCCGGCGAGGATCGCCATGTGCTGGCCGTAGTTGCCGTTGAGCAGCACGACGCGCGTCGTGTCGGGGCGCACGTGGAACTGGTCCGCCAGCATCGCGGCCGAGCGGTCGCGGCTGCCGTCGTTGATCAGGATCACTTCGTACGACGTGCCGAGTGCGTCGAGTGCCGGGTACAGCCGCGCGAACAGCGCGGCCAGGCCGTCTTCCTCGTTGTACACGGGGATGATGACCGATACCTCCGGGTTCGCGGCGCCCGGATGCCCGGCGCGTGCTTCAAGGTGATTCATGTACGCTTAATTTCCGTATTGTTCGCAAATCTGGTTGATGGCGTCGGCCACGCGACGCACGTCGTCTTCCGTCATCTGCGTGAAGAGCGGCAGCGTGACGGTCGACGCGCCGTATCGTTCGGCGTGGGGGAACATGCCCTCCTTGAAGCCGCGCGCACGATACAGCGTGAAAAGATGGATGGCCGGGTAGTGGACGCCGGTGCCGATCCCGCGCTCCTTCATCTGCGCCATGAAGTCGGCGCGCGAGAGCGACAGGCGGTCGAGCGGCAGCGTGACCTGGAACATGTGCCAGTTGCTGTTCTCGAAATCGGCGACGGGCAGGCCGAGCCCGAGCTTGACGGCCGGGCCGCCGTCAAGCGCGGCGAAATACGCGCGCACGAGTGCGCGGCGCTGCGCGGTGAAGCGCTCGAGGTGCGGCAGCTGGCCGAGGCCGACGCGCGCGGCGACGTCGGTCAGGTTGTACTTGCCGCCGAGCACGTCGCAGTCCATCCCGTCGAAGCCGGTGCGCGTGATGCCCTGCAGCCGGTACTTCTGCGCGAGCGTCGCCTCGTCCTCGTTGTTCAGCACGAGCGCGCCGCCTTCGATCGTCGTCAGGTTCTTGTTCGCGTGGAAGCTGAACGACACGATGTCGCCGATCGCACCGATGCGCTTGCCTTTCCACGTCGAGCCGAGCGCCTGCGCGGCGTCCTCGATCACGCGCAGGTTGTGCGCGCGGGCAATCGCGTACAGGCGGTCCAGGTCGACCGGCAGGCCGGCCAGGTAGACCGGGATGATCGCCTTCGTGCGCGGCGTGATCGCCTGCTCGAGCTTGTCGAGGTCGATGTTGCGCGTGACGGGGTCGATGTCGGCGAACACGGGCGTCGCGCCGGTCTCGAGAATCACGTTGCTGGTCGACACCCACGTCGCCGGCGTGGTGATCACCTCGTCGCCGGGGCCGACGCCCGCGATGCGCAGGCCGATCTCGAGCGTGCAGGTGCCCGAATTGAACGCGCGCACCGGACGGCCGCCGCAATACTCGGACAGCGCGGCTTCGAACTTCTGGCTCTGCGGGCCGGTGGTGATCCAGCCGGAGCGCAGCACGTCGACGACGCCCTGGATGGTTTCCTCATCGATCTCGGGGCGGGTGAACGGCAGGAACGGAGCGGTAGTCTGGCTCATGAACGCGTTGGCCTGTAATGGCGTGTAATAAAGGGGTCGGGCGATCCGGCCCGAAACCGGCATTAAACACCGGTTGGGGGATTCGTACCGTGATTTTTTGTAGGCGGACGCTTAATGCTCGCCGGGCCCGCCGGGCGCGCTCAACTGCGCGCGAGCACGAGCACGCCGATCAGGATGATGCCGATGCCGACGAGCCGCTGGACCGACAGCACCTCGCCGAACAGGTACCAGGCGGCGAATGCGTTGACGACGTAGCCGAGCGACAGCATCGGGTACGCGATCGACACGTCGACCCGCGACAGCCCGAGAATCCAGACGACGACGCTCAGCACGTAGCAGCCGAGGCCGCCGATGATCGGCAGCTGGGTCGCGATCTTCAGGCCGACCGGGAGGATGTTCGCACGGCTGAATTCGAAGTGTCCAACGGCGTTGACGCCGGCTTTCAGCAGAAGTTGCGCACAGGCGTTGAGCATCACGCCGGTGATGATGCAGACGAACGAAACGGGATTCATGCGGCGGGCGTCCTTACGATTGCGGTTTCTCGACGATCACGCGGCGGTTGTCGCGCGCGATCACGCGCATCGGCACGCCTTGCTTGACCAGCGTGTCGTACTGGCCGGGCGGCATGATCGCGAGCGCATGGGTTTCCTGCTTCCAGCGTTCGATCCATTGGTCGACGGTCGGGATCCATTTGTTCGGCTCGACCGAGATCCCGAAGGCGAGCTCGTCCTGGCGGTGGACCATGATCGTCGTGTGGCCCATGTAGAACGGGAACGTGTGATCGAGCATCTCGATCGAGTAGAACGGCGTGTCGGGCGGCAGCTTCGCCAGTTCGGCGCGCACGGCGGGCGCGAGCAGCGCGCCGGAACTGTAGCGGCCGAATTCGTCGTGACCGGTGCCGCCGATCGTGCCGAACGCGAGCCACGCGGCACCGAACGCGGTGATCGCGGCCGCGACGCCCGCGCGGCGGTTCAGCCATGCGGCCGAGAGCGTCAGCGCACCCGCGACCGCGAGGCCCGCGTACAGCCACACCTGGAACGCGCGGTACAGCGCGTTCGGCGTGCGGGCGTCGCCCTGATACGCGAGGAAGATGATCCCGAACGCGGCCACGACGAAGAACACGAGGTAGCCGAGCAGATGGCGGCGGAACCGGTCGGCGCTCATCAGCGGCAGGTACGCGCCGATCATCAGCGCGAGCGCCGGCGCGACCGGCAGCACGTACGAGATCAGCTTCGAATGCGACGCACTGAAGAACAGGAAGATGAACGCGCTCCAGATCAGCAGCACGAGCATCGGCGAGAAGCCGTTCGGCTGGCGCGGCATGCGCAGCGCATGGCGGATGCTCTGCCACGCGACCGACAGCCACGGCAGGAAGCCGACCAGCAGCACCGGAACGAAATAGTAGAGCGGGCCCGGGCGGTTCTGTTCCGGGGTCAGATACCGGCGGAACTGCTGGACCACGAAGAAGAAGTTGAAGAACTCGGGGTTGCGCTGCTGGACGAGCACGAACCAGGGCGTGACGATCGCGAAGAAGATCACGAGGCCGCTCACCAGGTACAGTCGCTTCCACAGCGCCCAGTCGCGGGCGACCAGCGTATAGAGCACCAGCACGGCGCCGGGCAGGATCAGGCCGACGAGGCCCTTGGACAGCACGGCGAACGCCATCGCGGCCCAGCACGCCCACATCCAGCCGCGCACCGCGCCCGCCTGCAGCCCGGGCCGCTGCGCGAGCAGCAGCGAGCAGAGCGACAGCGCCATCCAGAACGCGAGCCCCATGTCGAGCGCGTTGAAGTGGCCCATCAGGTTCCAGTACGGCGAGCACGCGAGCACGACGGCCGCCAGGAAGCCGGACAGCGGGTTGAACAGGCGCGCGCCCGTGAAGCCGACCAGCAGCACGCCGGCGAAGCTGGCGAGGCCCGTGTAGAGGCGTGCCTGCCATTCGCCGATGCCGAACCACGCGAACGTCAGCGCGTTCAGCCAGGTCTGCAGCGGCGGCTTCTCGAAGTACTTGTAGCCGTTGTAGCGCGGCGTGATCCAGTCGCCGGTGACGAACATTTCCCGCGCCATTTCCGCGTAGCGGCCTTCGTCGCTCGGGATCAGGTGGCGCAGCCCGAGCGGCGCGAACCAGACGATCGCGAGCGCGACGAGCAGGAGGACGAGCGTGATGCGATTGAGCGGTAGCCTCGACGGCGTATCGTTCATGGATTTTCAGCCTGTTGGTTGTTGTAAGAGCCGCCGGCGGGTTGCGCCGGGGGGCGGGCGGCTTGCCGGTTAGCGACCCGGACGATGACCCGGGGATCGACCCGCGGATCGACCCGGTGTACCGGCCCGAGTTTTACCGCATCGGTGATTAACGTTCAATTAAGAGCGCGGCGGCGACTTTGCGGCCCTCGGCCATCAGGATGTTGTAGGTCCGGCAGGCGGCCTGGAAATCCATCGTCTCGACGCCGATCCGCTTGGCCGTCAGCGCGGCCACGAGGCGCGGGTGCGGGAAGCGCAGCCGCGCGCCGCTGCCGAAGATCACGAGTTCGGGGGCCGGGTCGAGCAGCATCGCGAAATGCTCGGGCGCGAGCGCGTCGAACGACGACACGGGCCAGTCCTGCACCGGTGCGCCGGGCAGCACGATGACGCTTCCTTCGTGGCGTTGGAGGTTGACGTCGACATAATCGGGGCCGTAGCCGGTGACGGTGTTGAGCGCGCCGCTCGCGTCCTGGTGCAGTTTCAAATCGGTATTCCGCGGTTCCGTGGAGGGAAGGTCAGGCAAGGGCCGCACGGGCCCGGGCGGCCGCTTTCGCGACCGGCGCACGCGGGACGCCTGACGGCGCGGGCCCGGAGCGGCCATGGTGCATTGCGAAAGTTGGCCAAAATCCGCTAAATTATAACTTTTTGGTCGCCCCCGGGCGCCACTTGCATCGTGCGTCGCCACAAGCTGCGTCCGACTGCCCGCTTTTTCCCCAGTCTAGACAGCGCGCACAGACCGGCCGCTCTCCAGTTTTGATCCCGTCCCCCGGCCGCAAGGCCAACCCAGGAACCGTGTCGTCGTGAAACCGATTCAGAAGTCGAACAAGCTGCTCAACGTCTGCTACGACATCCGTGGCCCGGTGCTCGAGCACGCGAAGCGCCTCGAGGAAGAAGGCCACCGCATCATCAAGCTGAACATCGGCAACCTCGCGCCGTTCGGTTTCGACGCGCCGGACGAGATCATCCAGGACATGATCCGCAACCTGCCGGCGTCGTCCGGCTATTCGGATTCGAAGGGCGTCTTCTCGGCCCGCAAGGCCGTGATGCACTACACGCAGCAGAAGGGCGTCGTCGGCGTCGGCCTCGACGACATCTACATCGGCAACGGCGCGTCCGAGCTGATCGTGATGGCGACCCAGGCGCTCCTGAACGACGGCGACGAAGTGCTGCTGCCGGCGCCCGACTACCCGCTGTGGACGGCCGCCGTGAGCCTGTCGGGCGGCACGCCCGTGCATTACGTGTGCGACGAGCAGAACGCGTGGATGCCCGACCTCGACGACATCCGCCGCAAGATCACGCCGAACACCAAGGCGATCGTCGTGATCAACCCGAACAACCCGACCGGCGCGCTTTATTCCGACGAATTGCTGCTCGAGCTGCTCGAGATCGCGCGCCAGCACGGGCTGATCGTGTTCGCCGACGAGGTCTACGACAAGATCGTCTACGACGGGCTCGAGCACACGGCGCTGGGTTCGCTGTCGGAAGACGTGATCACCGTCACGTTCAACAGCCTGTCGAAGAGCTATCGCTCGTGCGGCTATCGCGCGGGCTGGATGGCGGTGTCGGGCCTTGGCGGCGACAACCGCCGGCACGCGAAGGATTACCTGGAAGGCCTCGGGATCCTGTCGTCGATGCGCCTGTGCGCGAACGTGCCCGGGCAGTTCGCGATCCAGACCGCGCTCGGCGGCTACCAGAGCATCAAGGAGCTGATCGTGCCGAGCGGGCGCCTGTACAAGCAGCGCGAGCTCGCGTACGACATGCTCACGTCGATTCCCGGCGTGACCTGCGTGAAGCCGCAGGCCGCGCTGTACATGTTCCCGCGCCTCGATCCGAAGCTCTATCCGATCCAGAACGACCAGCAGTTCATCCTCGACCTGTTGCTCGAGGAACGCGTGCTGCTCGTGCAGGGAACGGGCTTCAACTGGGCCGCGCCGGATCACTTCCGCGTGGTCTTCCTGCCGAACCTCGACGACCTGACCGATTCGATCAACCGGATCGCGCGCTTTCTCGACGGTTACCGCAAGCGCCATTCGGTCTGAGCGGACACCATCCCCCGGCATTCATTCAATTCTTACTCATCGATCACACGCAGCATGGAACCGATCAAAGTTGGCCTGTTGGGCTTCGGCACCGTCGGCAGCGGCACCTTCACGGTGCTGCACCGCAACCAGGAAGAAATCAAGCGACGCGCGGGGCGCGGCATCGAGGTCGTGCGCATTGCGGTGCGCAACCCGGCCAAGGCGCAGGCCGCGCTCGGCGGTAACGCCGGCGCCGCGCAGATCACCGACGATTTCAACGCGGTCGTCGACGATCCGTCGATCTCGATCATCGCCGAGATGATCGGCGGCACGGGCATCGCGCGCGAGCTCGTGCTGCGCGCGATCGCGAACGGCAAGCACGTCGTGACGGCAAACAAGGCGCTGCTCGCGGTGCACGGCACCGAGATCTTCGAGGCGGCGCGCGAACAGGGCGTGATGGTCGCGTTCGAGGCGGCCGTCGCCGGCGGCATCCCGATCATCAAGGCGCTGCGCGAAGGCCTGACCGCGAACCGCATCCAGTACATCGCGGGCATCATCAACGGCACGACGAACTACATCCTGTCGGAAATGCGCGACCGCGGCCTTGACTTCGCGACCGCGCTGAAGGCCGCGCAGGAACTCGGCTACGCGGAAGCCGATCCGACCTTCGACATCGAAGGCGTCGATGCCGCGCACAAGGCGACCATCATGAGCGCGATCGCGTTCGGCGTGCCGGTGCAGTTCGACCGCGCGTATGTCGAAGGCATCAGCAAGCTCGACGCGACCGACATCCGCTACGCGGAAGAGCTCGGCTACCGGATCAAGCTCCTCGGCATCACGCGCCGCGCCGAAAACGGCATCGAGCTGCGCGTGCACCCGACGCTGATTCCTGAGAAGCGCCTGCTCGCGAACGTCGAGGGCGCGATGAACGCGGTCGTCGTGCACGGCGACGCGGTCGGCACGACGCTGTACTACGGCAAGGGCGCCGGCGCGGAGCCGACCGCGTCGGCGGTCGTCGCGGACCTCGTCGACGTCACGCGCCTGCACACGGCCGACCCCGAGCATCGCGTGCCGCATCTCGCGTTCCAGCCGGACAGCCTGTCGAACACGCCGATCCTGCCGATCGAGGAAGTCACGAGCGGCTACTACCTGCGCCTGCGCGTGGCCGACCAGACCGGCGTGCTCGCGGACATCACGCGGATCCTCGCCGATACCGGCATCTCGATCGACGCGCTGCTGCAGAAGGAATCGGAGCAGGTCGACGACGCGAACGGCGAAACCGACATCATCCTGATCACGCACGAGACGCTCGAGAAGCACATCAACGCGGCGATCGCGCAGATCGAGAGCCTCGCGACGGTGGTCTCGAAGGTGACGAAGCTGCGGATGGAAGCGCTGAACTGAGGGCCAGGAACGACATGAACTACATCTCCACGCGCGGCGCCGGCATCGGCGAGCGCCACACGTTCTCCGACATCCTGCTCGGCGGCCTCGCGAAGGACGGCGGGCTGTACCTGCCGGCCGAGTACCCGAAGGTGTCCGCCGACGAACTCGCGCGCTGGCGCGCGCTGCCGTATGCGGATCTCGCGTTCGAGATCCTGTCGAAGTTCTGCGACGACGTGCCGGCCGACGACCTGCGCGCGATCACGCGCCGCACCTACACGGCCGCCGTGTACAGCAACACGCGCCACGGCGAGAACGCGTCCGACATCACGCCGCTGAAGACGCTCGGCACCGAGAACGGCGCGCCGATCTCGCTGCTCGAACTGTCGAACGGCCCGACGCTCGCGTTCAAGGACATGGCGATGCAGCTGCTCGGCAACCTGTTCGAGTACACGCTCGCGAAGCACGGCGAAGCGCTGAACATCCTCGGCGCGACGTCGGGCGACACGGGCAGCGCGGCCGAATACGCGATGCGCGGCAAGGCCGGCGTGCGCGTCTACATGCTGTCGCCGCACAAGAAGATGAGCGCGTTCCAGACCGCCCAGATGTTCAGCCTGCAGGATCCGAACATTTTCAACCTCGCGGTCGAAGGCGTGTTCGACGACTGCCAGGACATCGTGAAAGCCGTGTCGAACGATCACGCGTTCAAGGCGCAGCAGAAGATCGGCACGGTCAACTCGATCAACTGGGCGCGCGTCGTCGCGCAGGTCGTGTACTACTTCAAGGGCTATTTCGCGGCGACGACGTCCAACGACGAGCGCGTGTCGTTCACGGTGCCGTCGGGCAACTTCGGCAACGTCTGCGCGGGTCACATCGCGCGGATGATGGGCCTGCCGATCGCGAAGCTCGTGGTCGCGACCAACGAGAACGACGTGCTCGACGAGTTCTTTCGCACGGGCGCATACCGCGTGCGCAGCGCCGAGAACACGTATCACACGAGCAGCCCGAGCATGGACATCTCGAAGGCGTCGAACTTCGAGCGCTTCGTGTTCGACCTGCTCGGCCGCGATCCGGCCCGCGTGATGCAACTGTTCCGCGACGTCGAGGAGAAGGGCGGTTTCGATCTCGCGGCGAGCGGCGATTTCGCGCGCGTGGCCGAGTTCGGCTTCGTGTCGGGCCGCAGCAGCCACACGGACCGCATCGCGACGATCCGCGACGTGTTCTCGCGCTACGACACGATGATCGATACGCACACGGCCGACGGCGTGAAGGTCGCGCGCGAGCATCTCGATGCAGGCGTGCCGATGGTCGTGCTCGAGACCGCCCAGCCGATCAAGTTCGGCGAGACGATCCGCGAAGCGCTCGATCGCGAGGCCGAGCGGCCGGCCGCATTCGACGGGCTCGAGGCGCTGCCGCAGCGTTTCGAGGTCGTGAAGGCCGACGCGCAGCAGGTGAAGGATTTCATCGTCGCGCATACGGGCGCGTAACAGAGCCCCTGGGTAGCGCCGGGCCGCGGGGTCGCAAGCCCGGCGGCGCAGGACGGCCGGAATGCCGATTCGTCGCACGGATCGGGGTTCCGGCCGTTTCGTTTGGTGGCGGCCGTGCGCGGGCGAGCCGTCCGCTGCACGACGAAACAAGTGCCAGTTCCGCGCGTTCGCGCCGATCACAGTTGTCGCATGTCCGGCATATCGCGCGTGGGCGCGACGGCGTCGCTACAATGACGTATTGACTCCAACGATCCCCGATTCCATCGATGTCGAACCCGAATCCCGCGGCGCCGCGCGCGCCGATGCTGTCGACCGCCGAAGCGCTTGCCGCGCTGCTCGAAGCCGCGAAGTCGCTGCCCGGCGCCGAAACCGTCGCCACGCTCGATGGGCTCGGCCGCGTGCTGGCGGCCGACGTGAGCTCGCCGCTCGACGTGCCGCCGATGCATACGAGCGCGATGGACGGCTATGCGGTGCGCGTCGCCGACCTGTTGCACGGCGAGCGGCGCCTGCCGGTGTCGCAGCGGATTCCGGCCGGCCACCCGGCCGCGCCGCTCGCGGCGGGCACGGCCGCGCGGATCTTCACCGGCGCGACGGTGCCGCCCGGCGCCGACGCCGTCGTGATGCAGGAGCAGACATCGGCCGACGGCGATGCGGTCGAGATCCTGCACACGCCGAAGGCCGGTGAATGGATCACCGCGCAGGGCGCGGACATCCGCCAGGGTTCGGTGATCCTGCCGGCCGGCACGCGACTCACGCCGCAGGCGCTCGGGCTGGCCGCGTCGGTCGGCAGCGCGCAGCTGTCGGTCGCGCGGCGCATCCGCGTCGCGGTGTTCTTCACCGGCGACGAACTGACGATGCCGGGCGAGCCGCTGAAGCCCGGCGCGATCTACAACTCGAACCGCTTCACGCTGCGCGGGCTGCTCGAGCGGCTCGGCTGCCACGTGACCGACTACGGGATCGTGCCCGACTCGCTCACCGCGACCCGCGACACGCTGCGCGAGGCCGCGCGCGATCACGACGTGATCCTGACCAGCGGCGGCGTATCGGTCGGCGACGAGGATCACGTCAAGCCGGCCGTCGAGGCCGAAGGGCGGCTCGCGTTGTGGCAGATCGCGATGAAGCCCGGCAAGCCGCTCGCGTTCGGCGCGGTGCGCCGTGGCGACGCGCGTTCCGACGCGCATTTCATCGGGCTGCCGGGCAACCCCGTGTCGAGCTTCGTCACGTTCCTGCTGTTCGTGCGGCCGTTCCTGCTGCGCCTGTCCGGCGTGCGCGACGTCGCGCCGCGCGCGCTGTCGCTGCGCGCGGACTTCTCGCAAGGCAAGGGCGACCGGCGCAACGAATTCCTGCGCGCGCGCGTCAACGCGGCCGGCGGCCTCGATCTGTTCCCGAACCAGAGTTCGGCGGTGCTGACGTCGACGGTCTGGGGCGACGGCCTGATCGACAATCCGCCGCAGCACGCGATCAGCGCGGGCGAGACCGTGCGTTTCATTCCGTTTTCCGAACTGCTGTCGTAACGCGACAGCTTCCCGACCTATGAAGATTCAGCTGAAATTCTTTGCAAGCGTGCGCGAGGCGCTCGGCGTGTCCGACGAGCAGGCCGACGTGCCGGACGGCGTGACCACCGTCGGCGACGTGCGCGCGTGGCTGCGCCTGCGCGGCGGCGCGTGGGCCGAGACGCTCGCCGAAGGGCGCGCGTTGCGCATGGCATGCAATCACGAGATGACCGACCCCGGCACGCGGCTCACCGACGGTTGCGAGGTCGCGTTTTTTCCGCCCGTGACGGGCGGTTGAGGGACGGGCAATGGCTACGGTACGAGTCCAGACCGACGATTTCGACCTGAGCGCCGAAGTGGCGGCGCTGCGCGCGCGCAACCCGAGGATCGGCGCGGTCGCGTGCTTCGTCGGCACCGTGCGCGACCTGAACGAAGGCGATTCGGTCGCCGCGATGGAGCTCGAGCACTATCCGGGGATGACCGAGAAGGCGCTCGAGAAGATCGCCGCCGAGGCCGGCCGGCGCTGGCCGGGGATCGACGTCGCGATCGTGCATCGCGTCGGCCGGCTGCTGCCGCTCGACCAGATCGTGATGGTCGCGACGGTCGCGTCGCATCGCGGCGATGCGTTCGCGTCGTGCGAGTTCGTGATGGACTACCTCAAGACCGAGGCGCCGTTCTGGAAGAAGGAGACGACGCCGGACGGCGAGCGCTGGGTCGATGCCCGCAGCACCGACGATGCGGCGCTCGCGCGCTGGGGCGTCGAATCGGGCAACGCGCCGCGTTGAGCGCGGCGTCGCGTCGTGCGGCCATGTGCCGCAGGCGCTCGCGTGCCGCGGGTCGTCGTGTCAGGCGTCCGGGTCCGTACCGCGCCCGATGATCTTCGTCGGAAACGGCTCGCCGCGGGCGCGTGACGGCAACGCATGCGGATCGTCGCCCGTGTCGCGGCGGCGTGGCGCGATCGCGTCGAGCAGCGCCTGCTGCTCGGGCGGAATCTGATAATCCCAGCCGAAGCGGCTCAACTGCAGGCTCTGCGCGATCCGCAGCGCGGGCTCCATGAAGCGGATGGCCGCGGGCGGCGTGTAGCGCCCCTCGACGGTCTTCAGGAACAGCGACAGCCAGCGGCTGAAATGCGCGGGCTCGATCCCGTCGAGCGGCTGGTGCGCCTGCTGCACGTTGCCGCGATAGCCCTTGGTGCCGAGCACGAGGCTCGACCAGAAGCTGACCATCTTCGGCAGATGGTCGTCCCAGCGGCCGTCCAGCTTCGCGTCGAACACGGGCCCGAGCAGCGGATCGGCGCGCACGCGCTCGTAGAACGCGTACACGAGGTCGCGGATGTTGTCTTCGGTCGGTTCGGCGTCGCGGAGGCGGGCCGGGGCGGTATCAGGCGAGGCGGGCAGGGCGGTCATGGCAAAAAAAGGGCCGGGAAAATCGGAGCGTCGGCGCCGTACCGGCGGAACGGCAGCGCGGGCAACGCGCAGGACGCCGACAGAATTTTGACGCAAAATAGCGTCCACCAATGCCTGAAAAATGCGCATATGTCATGCATCTTATTGTGCACAGGCCGTCCCGGCAACCCGGCGCCGTCAAGCGGCCTCGACAGCCGCCCCGGCGCGCGTTCCGATTGACCCGGTTCGCTCAATTGGGGTGCGATTGATAATTTTCCGTATTCGCTCATGAGACTCACCGACTACACCGACTACTCGTTGCGCGTCATGCTGTACCTCGCCGTGCGCGGCGAAGGGCTCGCGACGATCCAGGAGATCTCGGACGCCTACGGCATTTCGAAGAACCATCTGATGAAGGTCGTTCAGCAGCTCGGCGAGCTCGGCTGGGTCGATACCGTCCGCGGCCGCAACGGCGGGCTGCGGCTGTTTCCCGAATCGCTGAAGCTGACGGTCGGCCAGGTGGTGCGCGCGACCGAGAGCGATTTCGCGCTGGTCGGCTGCTTCGCGGCCGACGGCGACGAGTCGCGCGGCTGCGTGATCGAGCCGCAGTGCCGCCTGAAGGGTGTGCTGGCGGCTGCACGCGATGCGTTCTTCGCCGAACTCGATCGTCACACGCTCGGCGAGCTGACCGTGTCCGCGTCGCCGCTCGCCGCGCTGCTCGGCATTCGTCCGATTGCACGGGTGCGTGCCGAGCCGTCCGACGATGACGCCCCGGCGTCTGTCGAATCGGCATCGAAGGCCGGCTGACACGCCGGCACCGCCCCCGTCATCCGGCTGCAGCCCGTCCGCGGGCCGCCGCGTCGCCTCCCGGCAATTTTTGCGCTGAATCAACCCGAATTTCGCTTGAAACCCGTATAACCATCCACATCTTGGTGTTAATCGAAAATTGGAGGTCTCACTGAATGAGAATCGACAAGCTCACCACCAAGTTCCAGGAAGCGCTCTCGGACGCGCAAAGCCTCGCGGCAGGCCGCGACAATCAATACATCGAACCCGTTCACGTGCTGGCGGCGCTGGTCGCGCAGCAGGACGGCTCCGCCCGCTCGCTGATGTCGCGCGCGGGTGTTCACGTGCAGGCGCTGCAAGGCGCGCTGAACGAAGCCATTTCGCGCCTGCCGCAAGTGACGGGCACGGGCGGCGACATCCAGATCGGCCGTGAACTGGCCGGGCTGCTGAACCAGGCCGACAAGGAAGCACAGAAGCTCAACGACACGTTCATCGCGAGCGAGATGTTCCTGCTCGCCGCGTCCGACGACAAGGGCGAGGCCGGCAAGCTCGCCCGTCAGCACGGCCTCACGCGCAAGGCGCTCGAAGCCGCGATCGCCGCGGTGCGCGGCGGCTCGCAGGTGCACAGCCAGGACGCTGAAAGCCAGCGCGAGGCGCTGAAGAAATACACGGTCGACCTGACCGAGCGCGCCCGCGTGGGCAAGCTCGATCCGGTGATCGGCCGCGACGACGAAATCCGCCGCTCGATCCAGATCCTGCAGCGTCGCACCAAGAACAACCCGGTGCTGATCGGCGAGCCGGGCGTCGGCAAGACCGCGATCGTCGAAGGGCTGGCGCAGCGGATCGTCAACGGCGAAGTGCCCGAGACGCTGAAGGGCAAGCGCGTGCTGTCGCTCGACATGGCCGCGCTGCTCGCCGGCGCGAAGTATCGCGGCGAGTTCGAGGAGCGCCTGAAGGCCGTGCTCAACGACATCGCGAAGGACGAAGGCCAGACGATCGTGTTCATCGACGAGATCCACACGATGGTCGGCGCCGGCAAGGCCGAAGGCGCGATGGACGCGGGCAACATGCTGAAGCCGGCGCTGTCGCGCGGCGAGCTGCACTGCATCGGCGCGACCACGCTCGACGAATATCGCAAGTACATCGAGAAGGACGCCGCGCTCGAGCGCCGCTTCCAGAAGGTGCTCGTCGACGAGCCGAGCGTCGAGGCGACGATCGCGATCCTGCGCGGGCTGCAGGAGAAGTACGAGCTGCACCACGGCGTCGACATCACCGACCCGGCGATCGTCGCCGCGGCCGAGCTGTCGCACCGCTACATCACCGATCGTTTCCTGCCGGACAAGGCGATCGACCTGATCGACGAGGCCGCGTCGAAGATCAAGATGGAAATCGATTCGAAGCCCGAAGAGATGGACAAGCTCGACCGCCGGCTGATCCAGCTGAAGATCGAGCGCGAGGCCGTGAAGAAGGAGCAGGACGAAGCGTCGCAGAAGCGTCTGCAGCTGATCGAGGAAGAGATCGAGCGCCTCGGCCGCGAATATGCGGACCTGGAAGAGATCTGGACCGCCGAGAAGGCCGCGGTGCAGGGCAGCGCGCAGCTCAAGGAAGAGATCGAGAAGGTGCGGGCCGACATCGCGCGTCTGCAACGTGAAGGCAAGCTGGAGAAGGTCGCCGAACTGCAGTACGGCAAGCTGCCGCAACTCGAGTCGCGACTGAAGCAGGTCACGCAGGCCGAAGAGCAGGAGCAGCACAACCCGACGCGTCCGCGTCTGCTGCGCACGCAGGTCGGCGCGGAAGAAATCGCGGAAGTCGTGTCGCGCGCGACCGGGATTCCGGTGTCGCGGATGATGCAGGGCGAACGCGAGAAGCTGCTGCACATCGAGGAAAAGCTGCACGAGCGCGTGGTTGGCCAGCACGAGGCGATCGGCGCGGTCGCGGATGCGATCCGTCGTTCGCGCGCGGGTCTCGCCGATCCGAACCGTCCGTACGGCTCGTTCCTGTTCCTCGGCCCGACGGGTGTCGGCAAGACCGAGCTGTGCAAGGCGCTGGCGTCGTTCCTGTTCGATTCGGAAGAGCACCTGATCCGCATCGACATGAGCGAGTTCATGGAGAAGCACAGCGTCGCGCGGCTGATCGGCGCGCCGCCGGGCTATGTCGGCTACGAGGAAGGCGGCTACCTGACCGAAGCCGTGCGCCGCAAGCCGTACAGCGTGATCCTGCTCGACGAGATCGAGAAGGCGCATCCGGACGTGTTCAACGTGCTGCTGCAGGTGCTCGACGACGGCCGCATGACCGACGGGCAGGGGCGTACGGTCGACTTCAAGAACACGGTGATCGTGATGACGTCGAACCTCGGCTCGCAGGTGATCCAGGCAATGACGGGCGCGCCGCAGGAAGAGATCAAGGACGCCGTGTGGCTCGAGGTGAAGCAGCACTTCCGCCCCGAGTTCCTGAACCGGATCGACGACGTCGTCGTGTTCCACGCGCTCGATCGCAGCAACATCGAATCGATCGCGAAGATCCAGCTCGCGCGCCTGCACGACCGGCTCGCGAAGCTCGACATGGCGCTCGACGTGTCGCCGGCGGCGCTCGAACAGATCGGGAAGGTCGGCTACGATCCGCTGTTCGGCGCCCGGCCGTTGAAGCGCGCGATCCAGCAGGAGATCGAGAACCCGGTCGCGAAGCTGATCCTCGCGGGCCGCTTCGGTCCGAAGGACGTGATCCCGGTCGACGTCAACGACGGCAAGTTCGTGTTCGACCGCGTCGTGCATTGATCGCCGGTGATCGGCCGCACGCCCGGTTCGCGCCGGGCGCGCAAAAACAAACACCCCGCGTTGGCGGGGTGTTTGCATATGGAGCGGCCGAAACCGCTGCCGAGGCCGTCAGCGGGTGACGTGCGGGCTCAGCCCTGCTTGTTGCCGCCGAACATGCCGGCGAGCTGCGACAGCGAGCCGATCAGATTCGACGGGTCGACCTGCGCCTGGCCGTCGGCCGGCACCGTGCCGTCCGGCGTCGCGTGGTTGACGACGTGCGGCAGCACCTGCGCGAGGACGGTCGATGCCATCGACGGATCGACGCCGAACTTGCTTGCCAGCGCGCCGATCGCGTCCGAGCCGAGCACGTTCTGCAGCGTGTCCGGCGTGATCGGCTGGTTCTGGCCGGTGCCGACCCACGAGCCGATGATGTCGCCGGCGCCGCCGGCCTTGAACTTCTCGATCAGCCCGTTCAGGCCGCCCGGCTGGTTGTTGATGAATTCGAGCGCGGTCGTGATGAGCGCGCTTTGCGAGTTGCCGCCGGCCTGGCCGCCGAGCAGACCGCCAACGATATCGAGGAGACCCATGGTTCTTCACCTTCACTGAAAAGGGCGCCGCCACGACGGCGCCCGTTGATCGAATGCCGCGCGCACGCCGTCGCGCGCGCGGCGCACATCAGGCACCCGACGCCGCGGCGGCGGAGGCTGCCTTGTCCTTCTTGCTCTTCTTCTTCGACCCCTTCGTCGCCTTCGTGGACGACGCTGCGGCCGGCGCGCTCGCGCCCGCGTCGGCGGATGCCGCCGCGGCTGCGGCCGCCTTGTCCTTCTTCGATGCGCGCTTGCTCTTGGCCGGCTTGGTCGCCGCTTCCGGTGCGCTCGCGGCCGGTGCCGTCGCCGGTGCCGTCGCCGTCGTGCCGGCCGTCGCGGTCGTCGACGTCGGTGCGGTGCCTGCCGACGTCGTGGCCGACGTGGTCGCCGGCGTCGTCGCGGCCGGCTTCGACAGCTTCACGCCCTTCGGCGGCGTCGACGCGCCGCCGATCGTCAGGCCGTTTTCCTCGAGATGCCCGACCGACTTCGTGCCGAGACCCTTCACGCGGTTCGCGAGATCGTCCGCATCCTTGAACGGGCCGTTCTTGGTGCGCTCGTCGATGATCGCCTTCGACTTCACGGGCCCGAGGCCCTTCACCGATTCGAGCGCGGTCTGGTCGGCCGTGTTGACTTCGACGGCCGCGGCGAGGCCGGCGGCAAGCGACAGCGATAGCGCGACGAACAGCATCAGCAGCTTTTTCAGCATGGCAAAGGCTCCCTGGTTCTGACGGATGAATGGCTGTTGCAACGGACGACGGGGCGAGACCCGGCCGGGCGTCGCCGTTAAGCATAGGACAAATGCGTGCCCTTTTTAAGACAGGCTGACGGAATCTTGCTGAAGGCTTGCGTCGCTGTAAAGAAGGAAAGCCGTGCCGGGCGGCGGTTTTGACCATTCTTTACGGTGTGTGCGGCGGCGATTTTATCTTGTCGGACTTGGTCGTTCGACAATGCTTGACTTAGAGTGAACTCTAACTCCTAACCTTGTTCCTGCCATGTCGAAAACCGTATCCAGATCTTCCGCCGCCGGTCCGCTCACGATCGGGCAAGTCGCCGAACTGACCGGCGTGTCGACGCATACGCTGCGGTATTACGAGCAGGCCGGCCTGCTGCGCGCGATTTCGCGCACGGCGGCCGGGCACCGGCTCTATGCGCCGGCCGACCTTGACTGGCTTGCCTTCGTGATGCGCCTGAAGGCGACCGGCATGCCGATCGCGCAGATGCAGCAGTTCGCGGCGCTGCGTGCGCAAGGCGAATCGACGTTCGGTGCGCGGCGGCGCTTGCTGGCCGCGCATCGCGACGCGGTGCGCGCGCATATCGCGGAGCTGCAGGCGAGCCTCGACGCGATCGGCGACAAGATCGCGTACTACGAGACGCAGGAACGCGAGACGGAACGACGGGCGAACCCGACTCAATCATTACCGGAACAGGACGGACACCATGGAACGACTCGTTGAAGATCGCTATGCGCGCGGCTGGAACAAGCTGAAGGAAATCGACGGCGAAGTGGGCGAACGCGTGATCGCGGCGCTTGCGCCGATCGCACCGGACTTCGGGCGGCTGCTTGTCGAGTTCGGTTTCGGCGACATCTACAGCCGGCCGCAGCTCGACCTGAAGGCGCGCGAGATCGCGACGATCGCCGCGCTGGCCGCGCTCGGCAACGCGCAGCCGCAATTGAAGGTGCATGTCGAGGCCGCGTTGAACGTCGGCTGCACGCGCGACGAGATCGTCGAGGTGTTCATGCAGATGGCCGTCTACGCGGGGTTTCCGGCTGCCCTCAACGCGTTGTTCGCCGCGCACGAGGTGTTCGCGCGGCGCGATGAAGCGGCCGGCCGGGATGGCGGCACGACCGAAGCGGTCGCGCACGCCGCGTGATGCGAAGCATGCCGATGCGCTGGCGGCATCAGAGGCGGTGGGGTGCGACGATCCGGTGTTTCGCGATCCGCCGGTACAACGTCGCCCGCGAGATGCCGAGCGCCTGCGCGGCCGCGTCGGGCCGCCAGCGATGCGCGGTCAGCGCCGCGACGATGCGGCCGCGTTCGTCGTCCGGCAGCGCGCCGGCCGGGCCGGCGCCGAGCTGTGCGGCGAGATCGGCCGGCAGGTCGCGCCGCGTCACGCGTGCGCCGTCGCACACCGCGCACGCATAGCGCAGCACGTTGCGCAACTGCCGCACGTTGCCGGGCCACGGCGACGCGGCGAACTGCTCGGCGAGCGTCGCGTCGAGCGTGAGCACGTGGCCGGTCGCCTGCGCCTCTTCTGCGAACACCGCGGCGATCACGTCGCGCACGTCCGCGCGCTCGCGCAGCGGCGGCAGCTCGAACGTCGCCCCGCTCAGCCGGTAATACAGATCCTCGCGGAACGTGCCGTCGGCCACCATCTGTGCGAGATCGCGGTGCGTCGCGCAAATCACGTCGAGATCGACGCGTACCGGCGTATCGCTGCCGAGCGGCACGACCTCGCCGTCGGCGAGCACGCGCAGCAGGCGTGTCTGCAGCGTGAGCGGCATGTCGCCGATTTCGTCGAGGAACAGCGTGCCGCCGTCGGCGAGCGCGATCTTGCCGCGCGCGCCATGCTTGCGCGCGCCGGTGAACGCGCCGGCCGCGTAGCCGAACAGCTCGCTTTCGATCAGCGCCTCGGGCAGCGCGCCGCAGTTGACCGCGACGAACGGCCGCGCGCGCCGCGCACCGGCGTCGTGGATCGCGCGGGCGAATACTTCCTTGCCCGCGCCGGTTTCGCCGAGCACGAGGATCGGCAGCCGCTTGCTCGCGACCCGCAGCGCAAGTTCGGCCTGCCGCGCGACGCGCGCGTCGCTGCTGTGCAGGAACGGCGTCAGCGCGCCGACGTGGCGCTGCGCGGTGCCGGGGCGGCGCGATGCCGTGCCGGGTTCGCGGCCGGCGCGCCGCAGCGGCGCGCGCAGCCGCGCATAGAGCGGGGTGCCGGTCGCGCGCAACCGCAGCGCGACGATCGCATCGAGCCGCGCGGCGTCGCGCAGCGGCATCTCGGTCGCGTCGAAGATCTCGTCGATGTGGCGCGGTTCGCGCAGCGCCGGCAGCGCGTCGCGCGCCTGCCGGTTCGCGGCGACGATATTGCCGCATTCGTCGAACGCGATCAGCCATTCGGGCTGCGCTTCGACGTAGTGACGATTCGGATGCCCGAACAATATCCAGTGCGGCGCGGTGCTGTGCACGAAATACCCGTCCTCGATCAGCGCCGCGCTCTGCCGCACGAGCTGGTACACGAGACGCTGGCTGTCGCGGCCGTCGGGCGACTGGACAGCCGACGCATCGAGCACGCCGATCAGTTCGCCGCCCGGCGCGAAGATCGGAGCCGCGCTGCAGGTGAGCGTCGTGAACGCCGCGCGGAAGTGATCGGTCTTGTGCACGGTGATCGGCGCGAGATCGGTCAGCACGCTCGCGACGCCGCAGGTGCCTTCCTCGCTCTCCGACCAGCACGAGCCGATGTGCAGCCCCGCATGGCGGAAGTCGTTGCGGCGTTCGCGGTCGATCCGGTAGTCGATCGTCACGCCGTGCGCGTCGGTCAGCATCACGCAATAGTCGGCGACGCGAATCATGTCGTGCAGCCGCGTCAGGCACTGGCCCGATGCGCGCAGGAAGGCCTCCTCCTTGTCGCGCACCTCGCGCAGCTCGGCCGCGGTCAGCACGCGCGGGCCGATCGACGACGCCGGGTCGAGCGCGTAGCGCTCGAGCGAGCGCTGCCACGACGACACGAGACGCGCGGAATCGGCGGGCGCGGGCAGGCGTCCGGCGAGCGCGCCGAGCACACGGTCGGCGTGCTGGGCCTGGGGGACGGCGTAGGGCATGGTCGGCTCCGGTTCCGTACGGCGGGGAATTCGATGTTCTTGTAGCACATCCGCTTGCGCGGATCACATTGCATCGCAGCACGCGCGCGGCATGAGACGTTCGTCTCAGCGGTATCTCAGCCGGTCTCGCGCGCTTGAGACGCGCTTGAGACGCGTGGACATGCCACGCGCAACGGTGGTCCGGCGCACGGCATCGCGCGCCGCGCCGTGATCCGCGTGGCTTGCCGGCGAAATCGCAACCCGGATGAAGGTGCCGAAACCGGCGCGCCGGGAGATCGGCGGCGTGAGACGCACCGGCGGTTTCGCGGCGCGTCGGGCCGTCACGGCAGCCGGTGCCGATGACAGGCATCCCCGCCGAGCCAGTCCGCATGCGGGTTCCGCGGTCATTGCACACACGGTGGCACGCCGCTTGCAGATGTCACGGGCAAGTCCGGCGCGATCGCGTCGGCGACGACGATCCGCTGCCCTCGATGACGGCGGACGACACATGCAGGCCCGGCGCGCGAGCGCCGGTCCACTGGATGGAGACAAGCCCGTGACGACGCCCGTGACCGTCGGCGTGATCGCGAACCCCGCATCGGGGCGCGACATTCGCCGTCTGACGACGCATGCATCCGTATTCCCGACGGCGGAAAAGGCCAACATGGTCGTGCGCCTGCTCGCCGGCCTCGGCGCGATGGGCGTCGAGCGCGTGCTGACCTTGCGCGACAAGACGGGCATCGCGACGCTGCTGATGCGTGCGCTCGAGACGCATCGCGCGGTCGCGCCGCACGAGCGCTGGCCCGACGTCGAATTCGTCGACCTGCCGATCTCGGACACCGTCGCCGACACGCAGGCCGGCGCCGCATACCTGCGCCGGATGGAAGTCGCGCTGATCGTCGTGCTCGGCGGCGACGGCACCCACCGCGCGGTCGCCGCGCATTGCGGCGCGACGCCGCTCGTCGCGCTGTCCACCGGCACCAACAACGCGTTTCCCGAACAGCGCGAGGCGACCGTCGCGGGCGTCGCGGCAGGACTCGCCGCGACCGGCGCCGTGCCGGCGGAGGTCGCGTTCACGCGCAACAAGCGGCTCGTCGTGCGATGCGTCGCGGGCGCGAACGCGGGACGCGAGGAGATCGCGCTCGTCGACGTGTGCGCGGCCCGCCAGCGCTTCATCGGCGCGCGCGCGATCTCGGCGCCCGACGACATCGACACGCTCTACCTGACTTTTGCGGAGCCGGACGGCATCGGCCTGTCCGCGCTCGGCGGCGCGTGGGCGCCGCTCGAGCGCAGCGCGCCGCACGGGCTCGCGATGCGCTTTGCCGCCGACGGCGCGACGGCCGGCACGCCGCTCGTCGCGCCGATCGCACCCGGACGTGTCGATTGCGTCGTGATGCGCAGTTGCGAGCGGCTCGAACCGGGTGCGTGGCAGACGATCCCGTTCGAGCACGGCACGCTCGCGTTCGACGGCGAGCGCGAGATCGAGGTCGCGCGCGGCGACCGCTACGAGATCGCGCTCGACTGGCGCGGGCCGCTGACGGTCGACGTCGGCCGCACGCTGCGTTACGCGTCGTCGCGGCAGTTGTTGCGCGATGCCGGCGCGTGGCGCGGCTGAGCTTCCGCTGTCCCGGGCGGCATTTCGACATCCATGACGATCATCAAGGAGACATCGCCATGAAAAACCCGCTCGAAGGCCGGGTCGCCATCGTGACCGGCGGCGCGCGCGGCATCGGCCGCGGCATTGCGCTGACGCTCGCCGGCGCGGGCGCCGACATCCTGCTGACCGATCGGCTCGACGACGCGCTCGACGCGACCGCCCGCGAGGTGCGCGCGCTCGGCCGTCGCGCGGCGATCGCGAAGGTCGACGTCACACAGGCCGCGCAGGTCGACGCGATGGTCGCGCAGACGCCCGACGACATGGGCCGGCTCGCGCTGTTCTTCGCGACGATGGACAACGTCACCGGCCAGGCCGTGAACGTCGGCGGCGGCTTCACGTTCCATTGACGGCGCAAGCCGTGCAATCCGTCGCCGGGGCGTTGCCGCGGCGGCATTCGCAGTCAGACCTACCCAGGAGACACACATGACCGTTTCGACACAGCTCACCAGGGACACGCTGCTGGACGCCTACCGGCTGATGCGCACGATCCGCGAATTCGAGGAGCGCCTGCACGTCGAGTTCGCGACCGGCGAAATTCCCGGCTTCGTTCACCTGTACGCGGGCGAGGAGGCCTCCGCGGTCGGCACGATGCTGCACCTCGGACTTGCAGACTACGTCGCCACCACGCACCGCGGGCACGGCCACTGCATCGCGAAAGGCGTCGACGTGCACGGGATGATGGCCGAGATCTACGGCAAGAAGACGGGCGTCTGTCACGGCAAGGGCGGCTCGATGCACATCGCCGACCTGTCGATGGGGATGCTCGGCGCGAACGGGATCGTCGGCGCGGGCGGCCCGCTCGTGTGCGGCGCGGCGCTCGCGGCCAGGCACAAGAAGACCGGCGGGGTCGGCGTGTGCTTCTTCGGCGACGGTGCGTCGAACCAGGGCGTGATCTTCGAATCGATGAATCTCGCGTCGGTATGGCGGCTGCCGGCGATCTTCGTGGCCGAAAACAACGGCTATGCGGAAGCGACGTCGTCGAGCTGGTCGGTCGCGACCGACAACATCGCCGATCGTGCGAACGGCTTCGGGATGCCGGGCGTGATCGTCGACGGCTTCGACTTCTTCGCGGTGCACGAGGCACTCGGCGAAGCCGTCGCACGTGCGCGCAACGGCGGCGGCCCGACGCTCGTCGAGGTGAAGTTCACGCGCTACTTCGGCCACTTCGAAGGCGACGCGCAGACCTACCGCGCGCCGGGCGAAGTGCAGAAGCTGCGCGACGAGAAGGACTGCCTGAAGCATTTCGAAGCGCGCGTCGTGCGTGCCGAGGTGCTGACGACCGACGACCTGCGTGCGATCGATGCGCAGGTGAAGGCGCTGATCGACGACGCGGTCGCGCAGGCGAAGGCCGCGCCGCTGCCCGACGCGGCCGACCTGCTGGCCGACGTGTACGTGTCGTACCCGTGAGCGCGGCCTGAATCACCCGCTGGCAGCCGGCACGGCGAACCGAATATCCCAGGAGACAGACATGGCAAGGAAGATCACTTATTCGCAGGCGATCAACGAGGCGCTCGCGCAGGAAATGGCGCGCGACGACAGCGTGATCGTGATGGGCGAGGACAACGCGGGCGGCGCGGGCGCGCCGGGCGAGGACGACGCATGGGGCGGCGTGCTCGGCGTGACGAAGGGGCTGTTCCACAAGTTTCCGGGCCGCGTGCTCGATACGCCGCTGTCCGAAGGCGGCTACATCGGCGCGGCGGTCGGCGCGGCCGCGTGCGGGATGCGGCCCGTCGCGGAGCTGATGTTCATCGATTTCATGGGCGTGTGCTTCGACCAGATCTTCAACCAGGCCGCGAAATTCCGCTACATGTTCGGCGGCAAGGCGGTGACGCCGGTCGTGATCCGCGCGATGTACGGCGCCGGGCTGCGAGCGGCCGCGCAGCATTCGCAGATGCTCACGTCGTTGTTTACGCACATTCCGGGGCTGAAGGTCGTGTGCCCGTCGACGCCTTACGACGCGAAGGGGCTGCTGATCCAGTCGATCCGCGACAACGACCCCGTGATCTTCCTCGAACACAAGCTGCTCTACACGCGCGAAGGCGACGTGCCGGAGGAATCCTATGCGATTCCGTTCGGCGAGGCGAACGTCGTGCGCGAAGGCGACGACGCGACGATCGTCACCTACGGCCGGATGGTGCATCTCGCGACCGATGCGGCCGCGAAGCTCGCGAAGGACGGCATTCACGTCGACGTGATCGACCTGCGCACGACGTCGCCGCTCGACGAGGAAACGATCCTCGAAAGCGCGGCGCGCACCGGGCGCGTGGTGGTGGTCGACGAAGCGAACCCGCGCTGCTCGATCGCGACCGACATCGCCGCGCTCGTCGCACAGCGCGCGTTCCGAACGCTCAAGGCGCCGATCGAGCTCGTGACCGCGCCGCACACGCCCGCGCCGTTCGCCGGCGTGCTGGAAGACCTGTACATCCCGTCCGCCGATGCGATCGCGCAGGCGGTACTCAAGACGAGGAGCTGACACGATGTCGATTCACATGATCACGATGCCCAAGTGGGGGCTGTCGATGGAGCAGGGGCAGGTCAACGGCTGGCTGAAGGCGATCGGCGAGCGCGTGACGAAGGGCGACGAAGTGCTCGACGTCGAGACCGACAAGATCTCGTCGGGCGTCGAGTGCGCGTTCGACGGCACGCTGCGCCGGCAGGTCGCGCAGGAGGGCGAGACGCTGCCGGTCGGTGCGCTGCTCGGCGTGGTGGCCGCGGCCGAGGCAAGCGATGCCGACATCGATGCGGCGATCGCCGAATTCCAGCGCGATTTCGTGCCGAGCGCGAGCGCCGACGACGCGGCGGGCCCGCAGCCCGAGAAGGCGCAGATCGGCGGACGCACGGTCCGGTTCCTGAAGCTCGGCGACGGTTCGGGCACGCCCGCCGTGCTGATCCACGGCTTCGGCGGCGACCTCAACAACTGGCTGTTCAACCATGCGGAGCTCGCCGCGCACCGGCCCGTGTGGGCGCTCGACTTGCCCGGGCACGGCGAGTCGGGCAAGGCGGTCGACACCGGCAGCCTCGACGAACTGGCCGATGCGGTGCTCGCGCTGCTCGATGCGCAGCACATCGACCGCGCGCACCTGATCGGTCATTCGATGGGCGGCGCGGTCGCGATGGCGGCGGCCGAGCGCGCGCCGGAACGCGTGGCGTCGCTGACGCTGATCGCGAGCGCCGGGCTCGGCGCCGACATCAACCGCGGCTACATCGACGGCTTCGTCGCCGGCAACAGCCGCAATACGCTGAAGCCGCACCTCGGCGCGTTGTTCGCCGACAACGCGCTCGTCACGCGGCAACTGGTCGAGGATCTCGTCAAGTACAAGCGGCTTGAGGGCGTGCAGGCCGCGCTGGAGAAGATCGCGACCGCCGCGTTCGACGGCGCGGCCCAGCGGCGTGTGTTCCGCGACCGCGTCGGGTCGCTCGCGCCGCGCACGCTCGTGATCTGGGGTGAGCGCGACCAGGTGATTCCGGCTCGGCATGCGCAGGGCCTGCCGGACGGCGTGCGGGCCGAGGTGATCGCAGGCAGCGGCCACATGGTGCAGATGGAGGCGGCTGCCGACGTGAACCGCCTGATCGTCGCGTTTCTCGGAGACTGACGATGGCCCCCGCGCTCGAACAACCCAGCCTCACCGCGCTCGGCCAGCCGGGCGCGAGGAGCCGCGACAAGCTCGCGCGCATTCCGGTGCGCGTCGAGCCCGCGGCCGGCGCGGCGCTGCGGAAGCCGCCGTGGCTGCGGGCGCGGCCGATGATGAGCGGGGCGGTCGCCGACATGGCGGCCGTGCTGCGCGATCACCGGCTGCATTCCGTCTGCGAGGAGGCGATGTGCCCGAACATCGGCGAATGCTTCGCGCAGCGCACCGCGACCTTCATGATCATGGGCGGGCTGTGCACGCGGCGCTGCCCGTTCTGCGACGTCGCGCACGGCCGTCCCGAGCCGCTCGATCCCGACGAGCCCGCGCGGCTCGCCGACGCGGTCGCGGCGCTCGGACTGCGCTACGTCGTGATCACGTCGGTCGATCGCGATGACCTGCGCGACGGCGGTGCCGCGCATTTTGCCGCCTGCATCGCGGCGGTGCGCGCGAGCGTGCCGGGCATCGGCGTCGAAGTGCTGACGCCCGATTTCCGCGGCCGCGTCGCGCGTGCGCTCGATGCGTTGTCGTCGGCGTGGCCGGACGTGTTCAATCACAACATCGAGACGGTGCCGTCGCTGTACCGCGCGGCGCGGCCGGGCGCCGACTATCGCGGCTCGCTCGAACTGCTCGCGCGGGCGAAGGCCGCGCGGCCGACGCTCGTGACGAAATCGGGCTTGATGCTCGGGCTCGGCGAGCGCGACGACGAGGTGCGGGACACGCTGCGCGACCTGCGCGCGCACGAGGTCGACGTGCTGACGCTCGGCCAGTACCTCGCGCCGTCCGCGCATCATCTGCCGGTGCGGCGCTACGTGAGCCCCGACGCGTTCGCCGCGTGGCGCGACGAGGGGCTGGCGCTCGGTTTCAGGGAAGTCGTTGCCGGCCCGCTCGTGCGATCGTCTTATCATGCGGCCGACGTGCTGGAGGACGCGTAGGCCACGGGCAGTGCGTCACGCGCTGCCTGCCGGTTGCGCGCGGCTGACGTGGCGCAGGTAGAGCGCGAGGCCCGCGCCCGCGAGCATCAGGCTGACCGTGTTCGCGAACCAGAAGCCGCGCGCGCCGGTCAGCCAGGCGGGTGCGAGGCCGCCGACGTCGAAGCCGAGCAGGTAGCCGCCGCCGAGTCCGACGCCCCACAGCGCGACCGCATAGATCACGGTCGGCACGACCGCGACCTTGTACGCGCGCAGCACGAATGCGGACGTGATCTGCAGCGCGTCGAAGAAGTGGTAGCAGGTGACGATCGCGACCAGCGGCAGCGCGGCGGCGGCCACGGCCGGATTCGGCGTGTAGCCGCCGACGATCAGCGGACGCAGCGTGAACACGAGCACGCCGTACGCGGCCGCGATTCCGCACGCGAGCATCACGCTGTGCCGGCCGAGCAGGCGCGCCTCGTCCGCGCGACCGGCGCCGAGTGCGCGCGCGACGAGCGTCGACGCCGCGACGCCGATCGACAGCGGCGTCATGTACAGCACCGCGCCGATGTTGCCGGCGATCTGGTGGCCGGCGAGCGTCGTCGTGCCGAACTGCGCGATGAAGAGCGCCATGCACGTGTACGACGTGACCTCGATCAGGTACGACAGGCCCATCGGCACGCCGAGTTTCAGGATCGCCTTCAGGCGCGCCCATACCGGCCAGCAAAAGCGCGAGAAGATCGCAAGCGGCGAGAACACCTCGAGCTTCGCGAGCAGCGTGAAGCCGATCAGCGCGAGCGCCCAGTTGATCAGTGTGCTGGCGAGCCCGCAACCGGGACCGCCGAGGGCCGGCATGCCGAACCCGCCGAAGATGAACCACACGTTGAGCGGGAACTTGAGCAGCAGCGCGCCGATCTGCAGGATCATCGCGAGGCGCGGCTTGCCGGCCGCGTTGGTCAGCGCGTTGTAGATCCGGAACACGAGACTCGCCGGCAGGCCGTACGACAGGATCCGCAGGTAATCGACCGTGCGGTCGTGCAGGGCGGGCGGCGCGTGGGCGATGTGCAGCAGCGGTTCGGGAAAATGCAGCAGCATGAAGCCGGGTACCGCGAGCATCACCGCGAGCCACAGCGCCTGGCGGACTTCCTCGCCGATCTCGGCGTAGCGCCGCGCGCCGTACAACTGCCCGGTGATCGGCTGCAGCGCGGACAGGATGCCCGTCATCCCGATGTAGACCGACACGTAGATCGACGAACCGAGCCCGAGCGCGGCCAGGTCGGTGGCCGAGTAGCGGCCGACCATCGCTGTGTCGATCACACCGAACGCGATGATCGCGAGCTGGCCGACGAGCACCGGCCACGCGAGACCGACGATCCGGCGGATGTCGGCGAACATCGTCAATCGACCGTCCGGTGGCGCGGGCCGCGGCGCTTGACGGGCGTCGTCGGCCGCTCGATGCGCTCGTACAGGCGGAAGCGCTCGTCGCGGTCGGCCACGCGGCGGCCTTCCCACACGAGACGCCACACGTATTGCGACATCGCGCTCGGCTCGCCGAAGTCCGCGCGGTCCTGGCGCAGGATCACGTCGCAGTCGCCCGAGAATTCGAAGTGCATGTCGCCGAAGTACGCGAAGGTTGCGATCTGCGCATCGCCGAGCCGCACGGGCGCGATGCACTCATAGTCTTTCGGCAGATGCGATGCGATCTGTTGCGCGACGTCGCTGTAGGTCCGGCCGTAGTTGACGATCGGCAACCACAGCGTCATCAGCAGCACCCACATCAGCGTGGTGCCCGCGCCCGACAACACGACGCTGCGCCACAGCACCTTCGGCTGGCGCGAGATGCGCCAGCGCGCGAGCAGGCACCAGCACACGGTGACGATCACCGCGCAGACGAACGACAGGATCTTGAAGTGCGGTTCGTAGCCCGGCACGAGGCGCGCGAGGTTGCGCGCAAGCGGATGCGGGAAGCCGGTGAGCGACGCGAGCCACACTAGCCACACGAAGGTGCCGAGGATCGTGAAGCTCAGCACCGCGAACCAGTCGAACGCGTTGATCGCACCGCGCTTGAGGGTCGGCAGCGCGAAGGTGGCGAGCACCGCGAGCGGCGGCAGCAGCAGCATGTACATGCGGTTCGACTGCTGGCTCTGCAGGATCACGAGCGCGACCAGCGGCACCACGACCGACAGCGGAATCGCGATGTGCGCGCGGCGGCGCATGCCGGCCCAGCTCCACCAGGCCCAGATTGCGAGCGGCCACGCGGGCCACGTGAACAGCGGCAGGTTCTTCGCCGCATAGGCGAGCACCGCGGTCGGCGGGCCCGAGAAGCGCATCAGGCTGCCGTGGATCCATTGATTGAAGAACCACGCGGCGTCGTCGGGCGCCACGTGGAACGCGGCGAGCGGCCACAGCGCGAAGATCGCGGCCGCGAGCGGCAGGCCGACCAGCGGCAGGCGCAGGTTGCGCATCTCCGGCGTGACGAGCCACAGCGCGGCCGTGCCGGCAAGCAGCGCGACGACCAGCACCGGGTTGCCGGACAGGGCGACGAGGCCGATCGCGACGCCCCACCACAGCGCACCCTGCATCGGCTTGTCGATGCCGCGCACGATGCCGTACACGAGCATCGCGATCCACGCGAACTGCGCGAGCTGCGGCGTCGTTTCGTGGCCGCGTTCCGCGAGCCCGAAGCACGCGACGAGGATCAGCAGCGCGCCGTCGGCGAGCGTGCGGCCGTAGTCGCGCGGCTCCGGCTCGCCGCCGAATGCGTACTTGAACGGCTGGACCTCGGCGCGCCGGCCGAGCAGGTAGGCGGCGTACCAGACGAACGCGCATGCGACGCAGAACAGCACGCCCGTGTCGACGCGCGACGCGTTGCTCGCGTCGACCCACGGCGCCAGCGCGCGGATCGACAGCGCGCCGAGCCAGTAGCCGAGCGGCCCGTCGGTCGTGATGAACTTGCCGACGAGATTCGGCAGCAGCCAGTCGTGCCAGCCGCCGGTCGCCATCGTCCACATCACGCCGAAGCCCGCCGCGTCCTCGTTCTTCCACGGGTCGCGGCCGAACAGGCCGAACGCCGCGTAGACGAGGCAGAGCGTGAGCAGCAGCCAGCGCGGCAGCGCGCGCGTGGCGGAGGCGGTGAGACGAACGACAGGCTTCATGCAGATGTGCGATTTGTTATGGGCGGGCGGCCGGTGCGGTCATGCGCCGACGGCGCCGGATTCGAGCATCCGGCATTGTAGACGCGCCGGCCGTTGCGCGTCAGACGATTGCCCGGGCGCCGGCCGGCGTGTGGTGCGGCATGTGGTGTTTCCCGGCGAGCGGAGACAAAAAAGGGCAGCCTGGGCTGCCCTTTCGTGCGGTACCGGTGCGTTGCAACCACCGGATCGGTGCGAAGCTTACTTCGCCTTGCCGCTGGCGCGAACGCCGAACTTGTTCTTGAACTTCTCGACACGGCCTGCCGTGTCCATGATCTTTTGCTGACCCGTGTAGAACGAGTGCGATTCCGACGACACTTCGATCTTGGCGAGCGGGTAGGTCTTGCCGTCGAGTTCGATGTTTTCACGCGTCTGGATCGTCGAGCGCGTGATGAACTTGAAGCCGTTCGACATGTCTTGGAAGACGACTTCGCGGTAGTTCGGGTGGATGCCTTCTTTCATGGTCTTTCCTTGGTGAGAGCGGTAGCCAACCCGCCGCTTGCCGTGCCGGCCTGCGCACATTGCGCGATACCAGACGACGCCAAGCCCGGCGCGAGCCACTTGCCTAAGGTCGAAAAACGGCGATTATGCCAGAAAATCAGATGGTTGACGAATAATTTTCTTCACGCGTCGAGGGCGCCCGTCCGCGCCGGATCCTGCCGGTAGTAGCGGGCGAGCAGCCGGTAGAGCTCCGGAAATTCGGACTCGAACGCGCGCGGCCGCACGAACAGCGCCTCGCTGCACACCGCGAAGAACTCCGACGGGTGATCGGCCGCATAGGGATCGATCAGCGAGTCGCGCTCGAAGCGGGCCCACGCGCGCTCCGGCACCGCATCGACCCGCGCGCAGAACTGGTCGTACGCATGCTCGAACACGTCGGCCCACGCCTGCGCGTCGAGGTGCGGCGCGTGCCAGCGGCGAAAGAGGGGCGGATACCCGTCGGCCTCGCCGTTGACCATGTCGATCTTGTGCGCGAATTCGTGGATCACGACGTTGTACGCGTCGCGGCCGTCCGTCATCTGCGCGTCTTCCCACGACAGGATCACCGGTCCGCCTTCCCACGCTTCGCCGCTCGCGTCCTGCTCGACTTCATGGACGACGCCGTCTTCGTCCTGCACGGTCTTGCGGATCACGAATTCGCCCGGATACACGACCACGCCGACCCAGCCGTCGTACAGCGACAGATCGAGATTCAGCACGGGCAGGCACGCCTGCGCGGCGATCGCGACGATCATCTCGTCGGTCAGCTCGAGCCCGTGCGCGGTCGAAAACGCTTTCTTCGCGATGAACAGGCTCGTCAGCTCGCGCAGCCGTCCCAGGTCGCCGGGCGTCAGCGCATCGAGGAACGGCAGGCGCGCGACGGTGTCCTGCCACAGCGCATCGGGAATCGGATGGCTGCGCAGCGCGCGGTCGCGGCGGCGGTCGTCGAACCAGCGGGTCAGTTTCGAGAGCATGGCAGCGCGGGAGAATCCAAAGCCTGTCTTTTAACTCAATCGATCTCTTTTTGCCATGCCGCGAAGAGGCCGCCGACCAGCGCGACGCCCGCGAGGAAATAGAAACCGTCGAGCGACGCGAGGAACGACGCCTGTTGCGCGACCATCCGCGCGATCGATGCGATCGCGAGGGCGTGCGCCTCGTTCAGTGCATGGCCGGCGGCCGCGTAGCTGCGCGCGAGGGCGTCGACGGTCTGCTGGAACAGCGGATCGAACACGTTCGCGCGCTCGACGAGCCGCGTCTGGTGCACGGCCAGCCGGTGCTGCTCGACGATGATCACCGACGACGTCGCGAACGAGATCGTCAGTTGCCGCACGATGTTCTTCAGCCGGTAGCCGTGCGTGTATTCGTCGATCGCGAAGATGCGGAACGTGAGGTTCGCGACCGGCAGCACGATGAACAGCAGCAACAGGCCGCGCAGCAGCAGCGGCACGATCAGCGCGGCTTCGCCGACCTGCGGCGTCATCCGCGTCATCCACAGCGCGGCGGCGATCGCGATCGCGAACCCCGGCACGACGAACCATTTCTTGTGCGTGACGTGCTTCGCGTAGCGCAGGTAGGCGAACAGCGCGGTGGCCGAGATCAGCGACATCGTGCCGACCAGGCGCCCGGCGTTCTCGACCGGATAGCCGAGCCCGCCTTCGAGCAAGCGGGAGGTCAGGTAGCTGAAGCCCGTCGACTCGTAGTAATAGAACATGTACAGCAGCAGCCCGACCTGGAACGTGCGCTCGCGAAACGCATGCAGCCGCACGAGCGGCGTCGGATGGTGCCACTGGTGATAGGCGAACCACGCGAGCGCGCCGAGGCCCGCGATCGTCAGCAGGATCAGCATCGGCGAGCCGCTGTAGAGCTGGTAGTGCACCTGCTGCAGCACGATCTGCAGCGCGCCTTGCGCGAGCGCGAACACGACGTACGGCCAGAAATGCCCGGAGCCGCGCTCGTCGTCGGGCGTCCTGCCCGAATCGGGCAGCGTGAGGAGCGCGAGAATCGCGAACGCGATACCCGCGGGCGCGGTGCACGCGAACAGCGCGCGCCACGTCGAATGCGCGACGAGCAGCCCGCCGACGATCGGTGCGAGCGCGCTGCCGAGCAGGATCATGATCAGGAACGAGCGTGTGGCGGGCGGCCGCTCCTTCGGCTTGAAGCTGATCTGGATCAGGATCCGGCAGGCGCCCATCATCGGACCGATGAAGTAGCCCTGGAAGCCGCGCGCGAACGCGAGCTCGAGCGACGTGTCGGCGAGCGCGGCCGCGATCGCGCCGAACGAGAACATCAGCATGCAGCCGGCGACGTAGCGGCGATGCCCGAGCCGGTCGACCCACCATTGCTGCTGCAGGATGCCGAGCACGGCCGTGACCGCATACGCGCTCGACGACCACACGAGTTCGTCGGGCGACGCGTTGATGCCGCCCGCGATGTAGCTCGCGAAGAACGAGAAGGCCGCGTTGTCGAAATAGTCGATGCCGGTGACGAGCGCGAGCGCCCACGGGAACAGGTCCGCGCGCAGGTTCGCGCGGCTCCACAGCGGCGGGCGGCCCGGCGCGACGTTCATTCCCGGTCCTTGCGCGTGCGTCGCGTGCCGGCTTCGGCCTGCCGCTGCGCGATCAGCGCGTCGGGGTTTTCGCCGGCGAGGCGCCGTTCGATGTAGTCGATGTCGTGCTGCAGTTCCTTGCGCAGCGCGACGGCTTCCTTCAGCTCGCGCTGGACGGCCGCGATCCGCCGGTCGAGCGTGTCGATCTGCTCGGCGAGCCCCGAGCGGATGTCGCGCAGCGACGCGTCCGAATAACGGCGCCGGCCGTCGCCCGTCTCTTCCAGCGGGCGCTTGAGCATCTCGGTGATGCCGTGCAGCGAAAAGCCGAGCGCGCGCAGCCGCAGGATGCGGGCGAAGCGTTCGAGATCGGCGTCGTCGTACAGGCGATAGCGGCCGCCGCTGCGCGACGGCGTGACGAGCCCGCGCTCTTCGTAATATTTCAGCGTGCGCGGCGTGACACCGAGCCGCGACGCGGCGTCGCTCACGGTGAGCAGCGAGGGGGAGGCGTCGTTCGGCATCGGGATGGCGGGGCTTCGGTCGGGACGATGGCGCGATTATAGATCAACCTGTACGTTCACGTTCAGGTTGGGGCGAAAAAACGGCCGCCGGGCGAAACGCGCGGGCGGCCGTTCGGTGCGGAGCGAGGGCGATCAGCCGCCGCGGCGCATCAGGTCGAAGAACTCGGAATTGCTCTTCGTCTGGCGGATCTTGTCGAGCAGGAATTCCATGGCCTCGACTTCGTCCATGTCGTGGATGAACTTGCGCAGCACCCAGATCTTTTGAAGGATCTCGGGCTTGATCAGCATTTCTTCGCGGCGCGTGCCCGACTTGTTCAGGTTGATCGACGGATAGACGCGCTTTTCCGCGAGACGGCGCTCGAGGTGCACTTCCATGTTGCCGGTGCCCTTGAACTCTTCGTAGATCACGTCGTCCATGCGGCTGCCGGTTTCGATCAGCGCGGTGCCGATGATCGTCAGCGAACCGCCTTCCTCGATGTTGCGCGCCGCGCCGAAGAAGCGCTTCGGACGCTGCAGCGCGTTCGCGTCGACACCACCCGTCAGCACCTTGCCCGACGCCGGGATCACGGTGTTGTACGCGCGCGCGAGACGCGTGATCGAGTCGAGCAGGATCACGACGTCGTGCTTCATTTCGACGAGGCGCTTGGCCTTCTCGATCACCATTTCGGCGACCTGCACGTGACGCGTGGCCGGTTCGTCGAACGTCGATGCGATCACTTCGCCGGCGACCGAGCGCTGCATTTCGGTCACTTCTTCGGGGCGCTCGTCGATCAGCAGCACGAACAGGATGACGTCCGGATGGTTCTGCTTGATCGCGTGCGCGATGTGCTGGAGCATCACGGTCTTGCCCGACTTCGGCGACGCGACCAGCAGGCCGCGCTGGCCCTTGCCGATCGGCGCGATCATGTCGATGATGCGGCCCGTGACGTTCTCTTCGCCGCGCATTTCGCGCTCGAGCGACAGCGGCTTGTTCGGGTGCAGCGGCGTGAGGTTCTCGAACATGATCTTGTGTTTCGAGGCCTCGGGCGGCTGCCCGTTGACTTTGTCGACCTTCACCAGCGCGAAGTAGCGCTCGCCGTCCTTCGGCGTGCGGACTTCACCTTCGATGGTGTCGCCGGTGTGCAGGTTGAAGCGGCGGATCTGCGACGGGCTGATATAGATGTCGTCGGTGCTCGCGAGGTACGACATTTCCGGCGAGCGCAGGAAGCCGAAGCCGTCCGGCAGCACTTCGAGCGTACCGTCGCCGAAGATCGTCTCTCCCGTCTTGGCGCGCTTTTTGAGAATGGCGAACATCAGCTCCTGCTTGCGCAGGCGGTTCGCGTTTTCGATCTCCAGGCCATTGGCCATTTCGATCAGTTCGGACACGTGCAGAGACTTGAGCTCGGATAAATGCATACGGAGAACCCGCCAGGGAGGAGAAGCGACGAAAAGAAATAAGGGAGGAGGGCGAGCGGAAGCGCTCTGAGACTTAATGCGTCTTGTAGACGTTTTTTGATTCTAGCATACGCCGATTCGTGCCTGAGCGGCCGATCGGCGGCTTGACGGCGGACGTGTTGTCGGTTGACAACACGTCCGCGGAACGGCCGGTATTACAGGTGGCTGTCCAGGAATGCGGTGAGCTGCGACTTCGACAGTGCGCCGACCTTCTGTGCGGCGGCTGCGCCGTTCTTGAACAGGATCAGCGTCGGGATGCCGCGTACGCCGAACTTCGCGGGCGTTGCCTGGTTGTCGTCGACGTTGATCTTGGCGATCTGCAGTTTGTCGCCGTAGTCCTTCGCGACTTCGTCGAGGATCGGGGCGATCATCTTGCACGGGCCGCACCATTCGGCCCAGAAGTCGACGAGCACGGGCTTGTCGGATTTGACGACGTCCTGTTCGAACGATGCGTCGCTGATGTGTTTGATCTGTTCGCTCATTGGGTCAATACCTCTTACGGTTCGGGGACTGCCTGCTTGGCGCGTTGCGGCGCTCCGGCGGCCTGTCGGCTGCCGGCCGCTGCGGCAGGTCACTCCGCTCTCCGGAAGGAAGCGGCGTAAGCACTGCATGGCGCGGCTCGCGGGTCGTTCGGGCGTCATATTAGCCTAAATTGCTATCTGCTGCGGGCGGCGATAGTAGCCGCTACGCGAGTAGGGGTACGACGCGCCGTTCGACCGTTGTGTTCCGAAGGTGGAGGCCGGCTCGCAAAATACAAGAGTCACGGCATGCATCCGCGTGCCGTGCACCGGATCGGCATGCGCGCACGCGCGCCGGTTTGCTCGATCGTTCGCATTGTTGCGAACAAACGGTCGCATTTGGCCGGAAGCGGTGATAGAATATGCCGTGACGGGCCTCCTCGCATGGTGGGGCGGTGAACCTGGTCAGGTCGGGAACGAAGCAGCCACAATCGTTTTCCGCCAGTGCCGAGGGTCGGGCTCGTCACCTTTCCTCTCGCCCCGTTCGCCGGGCGATTTTTATTTCTGCGTCATTCTCCGCTGCGTCATTCTCCGTTTTACCTGCGCCTTGCCCGTTTTCCGCACCGTTTCGCGTGTCGGCGCGACGCAGCGTTACTGATACAATTTCCCGATGACCTATCAAGTTCTCGCACGCAAGTGGCGTCCGAAGGATTTCGCTTCGCTCGTCGGCCAGGAGCACGTCGTCAGGGCGCTCACGCACGCGCTCGACGGCGGGCGTCTCCATCACGCCTATCTGTTTACCGGTACCCGCGGCGTCGGCAAGACGACGCTGTCGCGGATCTTCGCGAAGGCGCTCAACTGTGAAACCGGCGTCACGTCGCAGCCCTGCGGCGTGTGCCGCGCGTGCCGCGAGATCGACGAAGGCCGCTTCGTCGACTACGTCGAGATGGATGCCGCGAGCAACCGCGGCGTCGACGAAATGGCCGCGCTGCTCGAGCGCGCGGTGTACGCGCCCGTCGATGCGCGCTTCAAGGTCTACATGATCGACGAAGTGCACATGCTGACGAATCACGCGTTCAACGCGATGCTGAAGACGCTCGAGGAGCCGCCGCCGCACGTCAAGTTCATCCTCGCGACGACCGATCCGCAGAAGATTCCCGTCACCGTGCTGTCGCGCTGCCTGCAGTTCAACCTGAAGCAGATGCCGGCCGGGCACATCGTGTCGCATCTCGAACGGATCCTCGGCGAAGAGCAGATCTCGTTCGAGCAGCAGGCGCTGCGCCTGCTCGCGCGCGCCGCGCAGGGCAGCATGCGCGATGCGCTGTCGCTGACCGACCAGGCGATCGCCTATTCGGCGAACGAAGTGACCGAATCGGCGGTGTCGGGCATGCTCGGCGCGCTCGACCAGACCTACATGGTGCGGCTGCTCGATGCGCTCGCGGCCGGCAACGGCCCGGAGATCCTCACGATCGCCGACGAGATGTCGCTGCGCAGCCTGTCCTTTTCCACCGCGCTGCAGGATCTTGCCAGCCTGCTGCACCGGATCGCGTGGGCGCAGTTTGCGCCGGGCTCGGTACTCGACGAGTGGCCGGAAGCGGCCGACCTGCGCCGTTTCGCGGAGGCGCTGAGCCCCGAGCAGGTTCAGCTGTTCTATCAGATCGCGACGGTCGGGCGTGCGGAGCTCGGCCTCGCGCCGGATGAATACGCCGGCTTCACGATGACGTTGCTGCGGATGCTCGCGTTCGAGCCGGCCGTCGGCGCCGGCAGTGCGCCGGGCGGCCAGCCGGCCGTGCCGCGTGCCGTACCCGCGCCTGCGCCGCGTGCGGCTGCCGCAGCGTCGGCGGCGTCGGCAGCGGCGCCCAAGCCGTCGGCACCGGCCGCCGCCGCGGAACCCGCGCGCCCGCAAGTTGCCGCTCCGGTTGCGCCGGCTGCGCGTCCGTCGCCGGCCCAATCCGGCGATGCGGCGACCTCGCCTGCCGTGAAGCCTGCTTCGACGCCGGCAGCGACTGCGGCCGAAGCTCCGGTCGCGCCGCAACCGGAAGCGACCCCGGCACCGCAAGCGGCATCGGCGAGCGACGTGCCGCCGGCCGTCCGCAACGAACCTGAACCGCCTGTTGTCGCCGCCGAGCGCGACGACGAACCTGCGCCTCTTGCCGAACCGGCGCCGCGTGCCGCGCCGGCCGAGCCCGCTGCGCGTCCGTCGGCCCGCGGTGGCGCAGCCGCCGCACTCGACGTGCTGCGTAATGCCGGCATGCGCGTGTCGTCCGACCGTTCGCGGGCGGGCGCCGCACCGAAGCCGGCGGCGGCCCAGCCGGCCGTCGAGAAACCGGCGGCATCGCGTCCTGCCGTACAGGTGCCGACGCCGCGCGCGGCAGCCCGCGCGCCGCAGGCTGCCGACACGCGTCAGGCTCCGCCGCCGTGGGAAGACATTCCGCCGGACGAATACGTGCCGCTCAGCGCCGACGAGATGTTCGGCGGTGCGGCCGACGATGGCTTCGTGCCCGTGTTCGACAGCGGCCCCGACGACGTGCGCATTGCGCCGAAGCCGGCGGAGGCCCGTCCATCCGCGCCGGTCGACACGCGCCCGCTGCCGCCCGCGATCGCGCTCGATCCGGTCGGCTTCGACGGCGAATGGCCGGCGCTGGCCGCACGATTGCCGCTGAAGGGCGTCGCGTATCAGCTCGCGTTCAACAGCGAGCTGACGGCCGTCGATGCGACGACGTTGAAACTGTCCGTCCCGGTGCCGCAGTATGCGGACGCCGCCCAGGTCGCGAAGCTGAAGGCCGCACTGGCCGACGCGCTCGGCAAGCCTGTCGAGGTCTCGGTCGAGGTCGGGCCCGCGCGGCGTACCGCGGCGGCGCTCGATGCGGCTGCGCGTGCGGCACGCCAGCGCGAGGCCGAGCAGGACATCCATGGCGATCCGTTCGTCCAGCAGCTCGTGCGTGACTTCGGCGCGCGTATCGTCGAAGGCTCGGTGCGGCCGCTCGCCGATTCGGCGCCGGACGGCACGCCGCCGACGCTGCATTGAACGAATCGCTCCGCGACAGGCACAATCACGCCCGCACACATTGACCGGCACGCGCCGCGTGCCGGTTTTCACACGATCAAGAAGGAGTATTCCCATGTTGAAAGGCAACCTCGCCGGACTGATGAAGCAAGCGCAGCAAATGCAGGAAAACATGAAGAAGATGCAGGAGCAGCTTGCGCAGATCGAAGTCGAAGGGCAGTCGGGTGCCGGCCTCGTCAAGGTGACGATGACCTGCCGCAACGAAGTGCGTCGCGTGGCGATCGACCCGAGCCTGCTCGCGGACGACAAGGACATGCTCGAGGATCTGGTCGCGGCCGCGTTCAACGATGCCGTGCGCAAGGCCGAAGCGACGTCGCAGGAAAAGATGAGCGGCATGACGTCGGGCCTGCCGCTGCCCCCGGGCTTCAAGCTGCCGTTCTGAGCGCAGCGCCGGTTCAGCCCCATCAGTCCGTTAAGCCCGTTCAGCTTTCAGCCGCCGTATGAAACAGCCGTCCGCCCTGTCCGCGCTCGTCGAAGCGCTGCGCGTATTGCCCGGCGTCGGGCCGAAATCCGCGCAGCGCATGGCGTACCACCTGATGCAGCACGATCGGGAGGGCGCGGAGCGGCTCGGCCGGTCGCTGCTGTTCGCGACCGAGCATCTGCAGCACTGCGAGAAGTGCAACACGTTCACGGAAGCGCAGATCTGCGAGGTGTGCAGCGACGAGGAGCGTGATCCGACGCTGCTGTGCGTCGTCGAGACGCCGGCCGACCAGATCATGCTCGAGCAGACGATGACGTACCGCGGGCTGTATTTCGTGCTGATGGGGCGGCTGAGCCCGCTCGACGGGATCGGCCCGAAGGAAATCCATTTCGACCGCCTCGTGCGGCGCGCGTCCGACGGTGTCGTCAAGGAGGTCGTGCTCGCGACCAACTTCACGAACGAGGGCGAGGCCACCGCGCACTACCTCGGCCAGACGCTGAAGGCGCGCGGGCTCGCGGTCACGCGCCTCGCGCGCGGCGTGCCGGTGGGCGGCGAGCTCGAATACGTCGACGCGGGCACCATCGCCCGCGCGATGCTCGACCGCCGCACGATGTAAGGCGGGCGCCGCCGGCCGGCGGCGCCGTTCCTCATGCCAGGGAGACACATGAGCACCAGCCAGGGCCCGCTCGCGGGCGTCAAAGTGCTCGAATTCGGGACGCTGATCGCGGGGCCGTTCGCGTCGCGCCTCTTCGCCGAATTCGGCGCGGAAGTGATCAAGATCGAGGATCCGAACGGCGGCGACCCGCTGCGCAAATGGCGCAAGCTGCATCCGGAGCAGGGCGGCACGTCGCTGTGGTGGTCGGTCCAGGCACGCAACAAGAAATCGGTCACCCTCAACCTGAAATCCGATGCCGGCAAGACGATCGCGCGGCAGCTCGCGCGCGAGGCCGACATCGTGATCGAAAACTTCCGTCCAGGCCTGCTCGAGAAGCTCGGGCTCGGCTACGACGTGCTGTCGGCCGACAACCCCGGCCTCGTGATGGTGCGCCTGTCCGGCTACGGGCAGACGGGCCCTTACCGCGACCGGCCGGGCTTCGGCGCGATCGCCGAATCGATGGGCGGATTGCGCCACATCACCGGCTATCCGGATCTGCCGCCGCCGCGCATCGGCATCTCGATCGGCGACTCGATCGCCGCGCTGCACGGCGTGATCGGCGCGCTGATGGCGCTCCACCATCGCAAGGTGAACGGCGGCGCGGGGCAGGTGGTCGACGTCGCGCTGTATGAAGCGGTGTTCAACATGATGGAAAGCGTGGTGCCCGAGTACGGCGTGTACGGGATGGTGCGCGAGCGCACCGGTGCGTCGCTGCCGGGTATCGTGCCGTCGAATACCTACGCGTGCCGCGACGGCAGCATCGTGATCGGCGGCAACAGCGATCCGATCTTCAAGCGGCTGATGAAGGCGATCGAGCGCGACGACCTCGCCGACGATCCGGCGCTGGCCCGGAACGACGGACGCGTGCCGCGCACGCGGGAAATCGACGACGCGATCGCCGCGTGGCTCGCGCCGCGCACGATCGACGAGGCGCTCGTCGTGCTCAACGCGGCCGACGTGCCGGCCGGGCGCATCTACAGCGCCGCCGACATGTTCACCGATCCGCAGTTCATCGCGCGGCAGATGATCCAGCGTTTCAAGCTGGCCGACGGCACCGACATTCCGCTGCCGAACATCACGCCGAAGCTGTCCGACACGCCGGGCGAAACGCGCTGGCTCGGGCCGGAACTCGGCGAGCATACGGACGAGGTGCTGCGCGGCCTCGGCTACGACGCGCAGGCGATCGCCGCGCTGCGCGAGGCCGGCGCGATCTGAGCGCCCCGAGGCCGGGCGCTTAGCGCCCGGCTTTCCCGAGGGGCATCCCGCAAGGGGAGCGCCTTCGCGGCGGAAAACGGCGGGCGGCCCGGCGTTTTCCCGTACGCGCGGAACGTCGCCGCGCAAGGCGGCGGCGCACCGCGCACGCGTCGTGCGTGCGGGCCCGTCGCCAGCCGCCGGACTGTCGCTCTCGCGCCATCTTTCCTCGGTTACAATCGCCGGATGCGAATCCTACTCAGCAACGACGACGGCTATCTCGCCCCCGGTCTCGCCGCGCTCAGCGACGCGCTGCAGCCGCTGGCCGACCTCACGGTGATCGCGCCCGAGCAGAACTGCAGCGGCGCATCGAACTCCCTTACGCTGTCGCGGCCGCTGTCGGTGCAGCGCGCGACGAATACGGGTTTCTTCTACGTGAACGGCACGCCGACCGATTCGGTGCACGTCGCGTTGACGGGCATGGCCGACGCGAGGCCCGACCTCGTCGTGTCGGGAATCAACAACGGCCAGAACATGGGCGAAGACACGCTCTATTCAGGGACAGTTGCGGCCGCCACCGAAGGCATCATGTTCGGCGTGCCGGCCATCGCGTTCTCGCTCGCCGACAAGGGCTGGGACCATCTGGCGGACGCGGCGCGCATCGCCGCGGAAATCGTCGAGCACTATCTCGCGCAGCCGCTGCCCGGTCAGCCGCTGCTGAACGTCAATATTCCGAATCTGCCGTACGACGAACTGAAAGGCTGGAAGGTCACGCGCCTCGGCAAGCGTCATCCGTCCCAGCCGGTGATTCGCCAGACCGACCCGCGCGGCGAGCCGATCTACTGGATCGGCGCCGCGGGTGCGGCGCTGGACGCGAGCGAAGGCACCGATTTCCACGCCGTCGCAAACGGTTTCGTATCGATCACGCCGCTGCAGCTCGATCTCACGCATACGCAAATGCTGCCTGCCACGCGCGAATGGGCGCGCGCAGGAGGGCGGGCTTCATGAGCGGCGAGCGCGCGAAGCGGTTCCCGCTCGCGCTCGAAGATCTCAAGCGAGCGCCACGTAAATCGGAGGGCCGGGCCGGCGAACGCCATGCGGCGAGCGCGGTGCCGAAGGCCGTCGACAAGTCCGCCGCCGTGCTGAAGCCGGTGGCGGTGAAGACGGGCGTCGCCCGCACCGTGCCCGGCACGACCGCCGCGAAGCCGGCGACCGCACCGAAACCGACCGTGCTGAAGCCCGCGATGCCGAAGCCGGCTGCGCCGAGCGTCGCGCCGGCCGGTGCGTTCGCGCTGACTTCGGAACGTGTGCGCGAGCGCATGGTCGAACGCCTGCGCGCGAACGGCGTGACCGACGCGCGCGTGCTGGATGCAATGGCCGCGGTGCCGCGCCACATGTTCGTGGATCCGGGGCTCGCGACGCAGGCCTATGAGGATGCCGCGTTGCCGATCGGCCACCAGCAAACGATTTCAAAGCCGTCGGTCGTCGCGCGCATGATCGAGCTCGCGATGGCCGGCCGCACGCTCGAGCGCGTCCTCGAGATCGGCACCGGTTGCGGCTACCAGGCCGCCGTGCTGAGTCACGTGGCACGCGACGTGTATTCGATTGAACGCATCAAGCCGCTCTACGAGCGCGCGAAGCTGAACCTGCGGCCGCTGCGCGTGCCGAACATCCGTCTGCATTACGGCGACGGACGTGTCGGCCTGCCGTCCGCGGGCCCGTTCGACGCGATCGTGATCGCGGCGGCGGGGCTCGACGTGCCGCAGGCGCTGCTCGAGCAGCTCGCGATCGGCGGGCGGCTCGTCGCGCCGGTCGGCGCGCAGAGCGGGCAGCCCCAGGTGCTCACGCTCGTCGAGCGCGTCGCGCACGCGCAATGGCGGGAGTCACGGCTTGATCGCGTTTTCTTTGTCCCTTTAAAATCCGGAGTGATTTGAAACCGATGAGTATGTTGCGCGCGATGCAAAACAACCGAACCAGGGAACCGCTCACGTTCGCCCAGCGCGCGATCTGTGTGGCTGCGTTCTCAACGCTGCTGGCCGCCTGTGCGACGCGGCTCGACAACGCGCCCGTCGTCGACCGCTCCGGGTCGCTCGGCACGACCGCCGCCGCGCAGCCCGCGGTGCCGCTCGGCCCGCCGCCGCCCGGCTTCTACCGGGTGAAACCGGGCGATACGCTGTACCGGATCGCGCTCGAGAACGGGCAGAACTATCGCGACATCGCCACCTGGAACAACCTGACGAACCCGAACCAGATCGAAGTCGACCAGTTGCTGCGCGTTGCGCCGCCGGGCGGTGCCGCGGTTGCCGGCGCACCGGCTGCCGCGCCGATCGCCGGCGCCGCCGTCGCGACCGCGCCGCTCAGCAGCGGTCCCGCGACGCCGGCCGCGGGCTCGTCGTCGGCGATCACGCCGCCGGCTGCCGCCGCATCGAGCGATACGGCAGCGGCGCCGAACGGCCCCGTGACGTTTGCATGGCCCGTGCACGGCCCGGTGCTGAACGGTTTCGACGACGCGAAGAACAAGGGCGTCAATATCGGCGGCACGTCCGGCGAGACCGTGAAGGCGGCAGCCGACGGCCGCGTCGTCTACTCGGGCAACGGTCTGCGTGGCTACGGCAACCTCATTATCATCAAACACGATGCAACTTACCTCACGGCGTATGCACACAATCGCGCTTTGATGGTAAAAGAGGGGGACGCGGTAACGAAGGGGCAGAAGATCGCCGAGATGGGTAATAGCGACGCCGACCGCGTGATGTTGCATTTCGAGGTTCGCCGGCAGGGTAAACCTGTCGATCCGCTGAAGTATTTGCCGCCTCAATAACCGAGACGACCATGCCGAAATCGAAGCGCCACGAGCCGCAAGCCGAGTCTGAGAAGATCAGTCGTGCCACGCAAGCATCGGTGGAGCGAGCTGGCGCTTCGACGGACGACGAGGACGACGGCGCGGAAAACGAACGTGAACTCGAGGCACGCGACGCCGAGGCGGACGGCGACGACGAGCGCGAAAGCCGGGCGGAAGCCGCGCCCGACGTCGACGATTTCCGCGCATTGCTGCAGGCCGAACTCACGGCCGACACGATCCAGCATTACCTGAACCGCATCAGCGTGAAGCCGCTCCTGACCGTCGAGGAGGAGCAGCGCTATTCCCGTCTCGCGAAGGCGGGCGAATTCGAGGCGCGGCAGGTGATGATCGAGCGCAACCTGCGTCTCGTCGTCAGCATCGCGAAGGGTTACCTGAACCGCGGCGTGCCGCTGCTCGACCTGATCGAGGAAGGCAACCTCGGCCTGATGCACGCGATCGAGAAATTCGACCCGACGCGCGGCTTTCGCTTCTCGACCTACGCGACGTGGTGGATCCGGCAGAGCATCGAACGGGCGATCATGAACCAGGCCCGCACCGTGCGCCTGCCCGTGCACGTGATCCGCGAACTGAACCAGGTGCTGCGCGCGAAGCGCCACCTCGAAAAGAATTCGATGTCGACGGGCGAGGCGGCCGAGCGCCGCGAAGCCAGCATCGACGACATCGCCTATCTCACCGGCAAGACCGCCGAGGAAGTCACCGACATCCTCGCGCTCAACGAGCACACGGCGTCGCTCGACGCGCCGCTCGATCTCGATCCCGCAAGCAGCCTGCTCGACCTGTTGCCCGACGACCAGAGCCAGTCGCCCGACGCCGAGGTGCAGCACCGCGAACTCGAGACGCTGACGCGCGCGTGGCTGTCGCGACTGTCCGACAAGCATCGGCACGTGATCGAGCGCCGCTTCGGCCTGAACCACATCGAACCGGCCACGCTCGAGGAGCTGGCCGACGAGATGGGGCTCACGCGCGAGCGCGTGCGGCAGATCCAGCAGGAAGCGCTGGTGCGCCTCAAGCGGTTCTTCGCCTCCAATGGCGTGCGCAAGGACGCCGTTCTGTAACTGATGACTCCGATTCTCGTTTTTGACATCGAGACCATTCCCGATGTCGACGGCATTCGCCGTCTGGAAGACCTGCCCGCGACGCTCGACGATGCCGCGGTGGCCGAACATGCGTTCGCCGCGCGCCGCGAAAAGACCGGCAGCGATTTCCTGCCGCATCACCTGCAGCGCATCGCGGCGATCTCGTGCGTGTTCCGCGACAACAACGGGTTTCGCGTGCGCTCGCTGGGCGCGCCGCAGGACAACGAGGCGACGCTGGTCCAGTCGTTCTATCGCGTGATCGAGAAATACACGCCGCAGCTCGTGTCGTGGAACGGCGGCGGCTTCGATCTGCCGGTGCTCCATTACCGTGCGCTCGTGCACGGGATCCCCGCGACGCGCTACTGGGACCTGGGCGAGGACGACCGCGAATTCAAGTGGAACAACTACATCTCGCGCTATCACTCGCGGCACACCGATCTGATGGACGTGCTCGCGATGTATCAGGCGCGCGCGAATGCGCCGCTCGATGCGCTCGCGAAGCTGTGCGGCTTTCCGGGCAAGCTCGGGATGGACGGCAGCCAGGTGTGGCCGGCGTTCCAGGACGGCCGGATCGAGGAAATCCGCAACTATTGCGAAACCGACGTCGTCAATACCTACCTGCTGTATTGCCGGTTCCAGCTGATGCGCGGCGGCCTGACGCCGACCGAATATGCGGACGAGATCCTGCTCGTGAAGAACGCGCTTGCGCAGGAGCCCGCGTCGCATTGGGCCGAATACCTGGCCGGCTTCACCGTGTAAAGCGGGCGGCCCGCGCCGCGGCCGCGATCAATCGAGTTCGAGCACGACCGGCTGGTGATCCGACGCGCGCACGTCGCCGTCGATCTCGCAGTGCGTGACGCGCGGCAGCAGCGTATCGGTCACGAACACGAAATCGCATGCGAGCGGCCCTTCCGACCATTGCACCGTGTCGTAGACGCCCGCGGTCGGCGGCGGCGTGCGGCCCGGGTGCCGGGCGACCCACGCATCGACGAACGGCGGCGCGTCGGCGATCGGCTCCAGCACGCGCCGGTACGCATCGCTGCCGAACGCGCTGTTGAAGTCGCCGCAGACCACCGCGTCGCGCGGCTGGCCGGTGGCGCTGAACGGCCCTGCGGCGTTCTCGGCCGGCGCGGGCCGGTCCGCGTGCGCGCAGGCCTCGCGGTGGCGGTCGCGCAACGCGTCGACCTGCGCGAGTCGCTGGCGCGCCGAATAGTATTCGAGGTGTGTCGTGACGACCCGCAACGGGCCCGACGGCGTCTCCAGCTCGACATCGAGCGCGACGCGCGGCATCGACGGCGCGCCGGCGTCGGCCGGCCACGGCAGCAACTGGCGCAGCACGCGCCTGACCGGCAGCCGCGTCGCGATCGCATTGCCGAACTGGCGGCGCGGCGCGCCGGGTTCGAGCGCCGGCAGGTCGGCGCCGATCGCGTCGACGATCGTATAGCCGGGCAGCAACGCCGCCAGTTCGGCGAACTGGTCGGGGCCCGGCTGGCCGGGCAGGGCGCCGAAGCCGCGCGTGACTTCCTGCAGGCACAGCACGTCGAAGTCGCCGAGCCGGCGGGCGGTGGCGACGGTGCGCGGGAGGTCGACGACGCCGTCCGCGTCCCGACCCCATTGAATGTTCCAGTCGATCAGTCGCATGGTCGAATCTCCTGCGAGCAGAACCTGTGCCGCCGGGTGGTCTGGCGAGATGTCGCGCATGCGGGCCGGCGGCGGGCGTCCGGGGCGCATGCCCGCCGGTCGTTCCCGCATGACGCGGCGCGGTAGAGGCATCCGTATCGACGCTTGCGCCACGAAAGCGGGCGATGCGGGCTTTCGTCGTCTACAATCTCGCCTTCTTCAACGTTTTGTCAGGAAAAGCTGGTGTCCGAAGCCGTCCCCACTTCTGCGCGCAAATCGAAAAATGCGCCCGTCGCGCCCGGGCCTGCCCCGGTTCTCGAGATCGAATCGCTCGACATGGAAGCGCGCGGTGTCGGCCGCACGGTGACCGAGGACGGCACGCCGGGCAAGGTCATCTTCGTCGAGGGCGCGCTGCCCGGCGAGCGCGTGACCTATTCGAGCTACCGTCGCAAGCCGAGCTACGAGCAGGCGACCGTTGTCGACATTCTGCGCCCGAGCGTGCTGCGCACGCAGCCGAAGTGCAAATTCTTCGGCACCTGCGGCGGCTGCTCGATGCAGCACCTCGACATGCGTGCGCAGGTGGCGATCAAGCAGCGCGTGCTCGAGGACAACCTGTGGCACCTGTCGAAGCTGCGTGCCGAGACGATGTTCGCGCCGATCCATGGCCCGTCGTGGGGCTACCGCTACCGTGCGCGCCTGACCGTGCGCAACGTCGCGAAGAAGGGCGGCGTGCTGGTCGGGTTCCACGAAAAGAAGAGCAGCTATGTCGCCGACATGACGAGCTGCGAAGTGCTGCCGCCGCACGTGTCGGCGATGCTCGTGCCGCTGCGCCGGCTGGTCGAGGGGTTGTCGATCCGTGACCGGATGCCGCAGATCGAGCTCGCGGTCGGTTCGCAAGTCACGGCGCTGGTGCTGCGCGTGCTGGAGCCGATCAATGCGGACGACGAAGCGCTGCTGCGCGCGTTCGCGGACGAGCACAAGGTGCAGTTCTGGCTGCAGCCGAAGGGCCCGGACACGGTCACGCCTTTCTATCCGCTCGACGTGCCGCTCGACTACACGCTGCCGGAGTTCGGCATCCGCATGCCGTTCAAGCCGACCGATTTCACGCAGGTCAACCATCAGATCAACCGCGTGCTGGTGGGGCGTGCGCTGCGTCTGCTCGCGCCGTCGCGCGACGATCGCGTGCTCGACCTGTTCTGCGGGATCGGCAACTTCACGCTGCCGCTCGCGCGGCTGTCGCGCGAAGTGATGGGCATCGAAGGCAGCGAGACGCTGACGACCCGCGCGCTGGCGAATGCGCGCGAGAACGGCGTCGACGGCCACACGACGTTCGCGTGCCGGAACCTGTTCGAGGTGACGGGCGACGACCTCCGCGCGCTCGGCGCATTCGACAAGTTCCTGATCGATCCGCCGCGCGAAGGCGCGCTCGCGGTGTCGAAGGCGCTGGCCGAAATCGCGCAGAGCGGCGAAGGCCCGCTGCCGAAGCGCATCGTCTACGTGTCGTGCAACCCGTCGACGCTCGCGCGCGACGCAGGGCTGCTCGTGCACGAGGCCGGCTACCGGCTGAAGGGCGCCGGGGTCGTGAACATGTTCCCGAATACGTCGCACGTCGAATCGATCGCGCTGTTCGAGCGCGACTGAGCGGGCGGGCGGCGGACGTAAAAAAACCGGCCCGCGGGCCGGTTTTTTCATGGTGTGCGGCGAACGTCAGTTGCGGTTGCCGCCGAAGATGCCGAGCAGCGCGAGCAGGTTCGTGAACACGTTGTACAGGTCGAGGTAGATCGCGAGCGTGGCCGAGATGTAGTTCGTCTCGCCGCCGTTCACGACGCGCTGGACGTCGAACAGCATGTAGGCCGAGAAGATCGCGATCGCGAGCACCGACACCGTGAGCATCAGCGCCGGCAGTTGCAGGAAGATGTTCGCGACCGAGGCCAGCAGGATCACGATCACGCCCATGAACAGCCACTTGCCGAGCCCCGAGAAGTCGCGCTTGCTGACCGTGGCGATCGTCGCCATCGCGGCGAAGATGATGCCGGTGCCGCCGAACGCGAGCATGATCAGCGACGGGCCGTTGGAGAAGCCGAGGATGAAGCTCAGCAGCCGCGACAGCATCAGGCCCATGAAGAACGTGAAACCGAGCAGCACGAACACGCCGGCCGCGCTGTTTTTCGTCCGTTCGATCGCGAACATGAAGCCGAACGCGATCGCGAAGAACGCGAGCAGGCTCATCATCGGGCTCGTGGCCGCGAACAGCGAGAAGCCCGTCGCGACGCCGACCCATGCCCCCAGCACCGTCGGCACCATCGACAGCGCGAGCAGCCAGTACGTGTTCCGCAGCACGCGATTGCGAACCTCCGCGGTGCTGACGGAGCCGCCGCGGCCGAAATTGTACGGATAGTCGTTCATGGTTTCTCCTAACATTGAACGCATGGGCGTCCGGGGCCGGTTCGGCGCGCGCGGTGTGCGGCGCAGCAAACCGGAGCAGCTATGGCTAAGATACGTTCCGTGCCGCGAGGTTTCAATGGCCGGGCGGCGCAAAAACATATGGATTCGGAACCTTTCACTCGTGTAAGGGTTCAATCGCAATGATACACGGGATCGTGCTACAATAGCGGATTCATTTGAACCTGTAACTTCTTAATTTCTTGGAGTTTTTATGGCAATCGAGCGCACCCTGTCGATCATCAAGCCGGATGCGGTGGCAAAGAACGTGATCGGCCAGATCTACAGCCGTTTCGAAGGCGCCGGCCTGAAGATCGTCGCATCGCGCATGGCACACCTGTCGCGTGCAGACGCAGAGAAGTTCTACGCAGTTCACGCAGCACGTCCGTTCTTCAAGGACCTCGTCGACTTCATGATCTCGGGCCCGGTGATGATCCAGGTTCTGGAAGGTGAAGGCGCGATCCTGAAGAACCGCGACCTGATGGGCGCGACGGATCCGAAGAAGGCGGAAAAGGGCACGATCCGCGCCGACTTCGCCGACAGCATCGACGCGAATGCCGTGCACGGCTCGGACGCTGCCGAAACGGCTGCGGTCGAAGTTGCATTCTTCTTCCCGGAAATGAACGTCTACTCGCGCTAAGCCCTGGCTGGCAACAAGTAGGCAGGATTCAGCGCACGCGGCAAGGCAGCACATCATGACGAGCGAAACTTCCGTCAATCTTCTCGACTTCGATGCCGAGGGTCTTGTCGCGTACTGCGGCAGCCTCGGCGAGAAGCCGTTCCGCGCCAAGCAGTTGCAGCGCTGGATCCACCAGTACAACGCCGGCGATTTCGACGGCATGACCGATCTCGCGAAGTCCCTGAGAGAAAAGCTCAAGGGCCGCGCGTCGATCGTGATGCCCGATATCGTCAGCGATCACGTTTCCACCGACGGCACGCGCAAGTGGCTGATCGACGTCGGAAACGGCAACGCGGTCGAAACCGTTTTCATCCCGGAAGAGACGCGCGGCACGCTGTGCGTGTCGTCGCAGGCCGGGTGTGCGGTCAACTGCCGCTTCTGCTCGACGGGCAAGCAGGGCTTCTCCCGCAACCTGTCGACAGCTGAAATCATCGGCCAGCTCCGGATGGCCGAGTTTGCGCTGCGTGCGTCGCTCGGTCGCGCGCCCGGTCCGAACGGCAAGGCCGAACGGGTCGTCACCAACGTGGTGATGATGGGCATGGGCGAGCCGCTGCTGAACTACAGCGCGGTCGTGCCCGCGATGCGGCTGATGCTCGACGACAACGCGTACGGCCTGTCGCGCCGCCGCGTCACGTTGTCGACGTCCGGCGTGGTGCCGATGATGGACCGCCTCGGCGCCGAATTGCCGGTCGCGCTGGCCGTTTCGCTGCACGCGCCGAACGATGCGCTGCGCGACGAGCTCGTGCCGCTCAACAAGAAGCATCCGCTTCGTGAGCTGATGGCCGCGTGCCAGCGCTATCTGAAAGTCGCGCCGCGCGACTTCATTACTTTCGAATACTGCATGCTCGACGGCGTCAACGACACCGAAGCGCATGCGCGCGAATTGCTGGCCGTCACGCGTGACGTGCCCTGCAAGTTCAATCTGATCCCGTTCAATCCGTTTCCGGAATCGGGCCTCATCCGCTCGAAGCCGGAGCAGATCAAGCGCTTTGCACAGGTCCTCATTGACGCGGGTGTCGTCACGACCGTGCGCAAGACGCGCGGCGACGACATCGACGCCGCGTGCGGCCAGCTGGCCGGCGCCGTGAAGGACCGCACGCGCCTGGCGGAGCGAACGGGCGCAGCAGCAAAGATCATCGAAGTTCGGGCGGTTTGACAGGGAAACCTGGCCGGGGATGCCCGAACTTCTTGGCGGTACAACACGCGAATAGCGATCGGTCGCGGCGCCTCGGCGCCGCGCATGATATGGACAGTTGCGGGAGCCGGCGGCGCCCGCCAGTGAAGAAGAATCGACGCGAGGACAAGGATGAGTGAGCCGCAGCCGACAAACGGCGCAGAGACGAATGCCGCGAAGCCGGCACCGGCGGGGCTTGAAACGCTGGCAGCCGTCGGCAGCCGGCTGGCGCAGCTCAGGGAGGCGAAGGGCTGGACGGTCGACGACGTGTCGGCGCGGCTCAAGGTTGCTCCGCAGAAGCTGCGTGCGCTCGAGGCAGGCGACATCAGCCACTTGCCCGGCGTGACGTTCGCGCTCGGCGTCGTGCGCAGCTACGCGAAGATGCTCGGCGTCGATCCGGAGCCGTTCGCGCAGGCATTGCGCCGCGAGCGCGGCGTGCCGGAAGTCGATCTGTCGATGCCCGCGTCGTCGGGGACGGATCTGCCGCGCGGCCGCGTGTCGATTCCGCTCGGCGGGTCGTCGCGTCATCACCCGTGGCTGTGGGGGACGGCGATCGTCGTCGTCGCGGTGATCGCGGTACTCATGTGGCACACTGGCGGCGATTCGTCGAGCTGGCTCGCGCGCTTCAAGGGCGGCGGCGACACCGAACATGCATCGGCAGCCAGCGCGCCGGCGGCGTCTTCCGCCGAAGAGGCGGTCGCGGGTGGCGCGTCGACGGCCGCCGGCAACGACGCCCCGGCACCGGTTGCGGCATCCGCCGCGGCCCCGCAGGCGGTTGCGTCGGCCGCTCCGGCTCCGGCTCCGGCCGCGGCGCCTGCGTCGCAACCCGTCGTCGCGACGGCCGCGGCGAGCGGCGCGGCCGTGCCGGCTCAGCCCGCGAGCGTCGTGGTGGCGGCCGGCCAGTCGATGGTCGAACTGAAGGTCAAGCAGGATTGCTGGTTCAGCGTGCGCGACAAGAACGGCAAGGAGCTGTTCTCGGCGCTGGTGCGGGCCGGCGAGACGAAGCAGGTCGCCGGCGACGGGCCGTTCAAGGTCACGATCGGCAACAAGGCAGGTCTTGATGCGGTCGCGTTCGACGGAAAACCTGTCGATCCGGCAAAATATTCGGCAGCGCGGGGTAACGTGGCGCGGTTCACGCTGCCCTGACGTCAAGCGCCGTGACGCAGGCCCGTCCTGGACGGGCCGCAAGGGCACGGCGCTTTTTCAATTCATGCGCCGCCTCGCGGCGCATTCCGCGTAAATGGATCTATCGATGCAATCCGAAGCTCAATCCCCACGCAGCAGTCAGATTTGTTCAACCGAGCCGGTGTTCGGCGGGCATCAGCCGCGTCGCGTGTCGCATGCGGTGGATGTTCGTTGGGGCGGGCAGCTCGTGACGATCGGCGGCGCCGCGCCGGTGCGCGTGCAGTCGATGACGAATACCGACACGGCCGACGCGATCGGCACGGCGATCCAGATCAAGGAACTCGCGAACGCGGGCTCGGAACTGGTGCGCATCACGGTCAATACGCCGGAGGCCGCGGCCGCCGTGCCGGCGATCCGCGAGCAGCTCGACCGGATGGGCGTGACCGTCCCGCTCGTCGGCGATTTCCACTACAACGGCCACCTGCTGCTGCGCGACTACCCGGGCTGCGCGGAGTCGCTGTCGAAGTACCGGATCAACCCGGGCAACGTCGGCCAGGGCGCGAAGCGCGACACGCAGTTCGCACAGATGATCGAAGCCGCCGCGAAGTACGACAAGCCGGTGCGGATCGGCGTGAACTGGGGCAGCCTCGACCAGGACCTGCTCGCGCGCATGATGGACGAGAACGGCGCGCGTTCGCAGCCGTGGGATGCGCAGAGCGTGATGTACGAGGCACTGATCCAGTCGGCGATCGGCTCGGCCGAGCGCGCGGTCGAACTGGGCCTCGGCCGTGACCGCATCGTGCTGTCGTGCAAGGTCAGCGGCGTGCAGGACCTGATCGCCGTGTACCGTGAACTCGGCCGCCGCTGCGGCTTCGCGCTGCACCTCGGCCTGACCGAGGCCGGCATGGGCTCGAAGGGCATCGTCGCGTCGACGGCCGCCCTCGGCGTGCTGCTTCAGGAAGGGATCGGCGACACGATCCGCATTTCGCTGACACCGGAACCGGGCGCGTCGCGCACGGGTGAAGTGATCGTCGGCCAGGAAATCCTGCAGACGATGGGCCTGCGCTCGTTCGCGCCGATGGTGATCGCGTGCCCGGGCTGCGGCCGCACGACGAGCACGCTGTTCCAGGAACTCGCGATGCAGATCCAGACCTACCTGCGCGAGCAGATGCCGGCCTGGCGCAAGGAGTATCCGGGCGTCGAGAAGATGAACGTCGCGGTGATGGGCTGCATCGTCAACGGCCCGGGCGAGTCGAAGCACGCGAACATCGGCATCAGCCTGCCGGGTTCGGGCGAGAACCCGGCCGCGCCCGTCTTCATCGACGGCGAGAAGGTCAAGACGCTGCGCGGCGAGCGGATCGCCGAGGAATTCCAGCAGATCGTCAGCGACTACGTCGCACGCAATTACGGCCGCACCGAGGCCCTGAACTAAATTCGTCCACACACACGAACGATGACTGAACAGAAACGCAAGATCGAGAAGCTCACCGGCGTCAAGGGCATGAACGACATCCTCCCGCAGGATGCCGGCCTCTGGGAGTTCTTCGAAGCTACCGTGAAATCGCTGCTGCGCGCGTACGGCTACCAGAACATCCGCACGCCGATCGTCGAACACACGCAGCTCTTCACGCGCGGCATCGGCGAAGTCACGGACATCGTCGAGAAGGAGATGTACAGCTTCACCGACGCGCTGAACGGCGAGAACCTGACGATGCGCCCGGAAAACACCGCCGCCGTCGTGCGCGCGTCGATCGAGCACAACATGCTGTACGACGGCCCGAAGCGCCTGTGGTACATCGGCCCGATGTTCCGTCACGAGCGTCCGCAGCGCGGCCGCTACCGCCAGTTCCACCAGGTCGGTGTCGAGGCGCTCGGCTTCGCGGGCCCGGATGCGGATGCCGAGATCATCATGATGTGCCAGCGCCTGTGGGACGACCTCGGGCTGACCGGCATCAAGCTCGAGATCAATTCGCTCGGCCTCGCCGAAGAGCGTGCCGCGCACCGCGTCGAGCTGATCAAGTACCTCGAGCAGCACGTCGACGCGCTGGACGCCGATGCGCAGCGCCGCCTGTATACGAACCCGCTGCGCGTGCTCGACACGAAGAACCCGGCGCTGCAGGACATCGTGGAGAACGCGCCGAAGCTGATCGACTTCCTCGGCGATGAATCGCGTGCCCATTTCGAAGGGCTGCAGCGCCTGCTGCTCGCGAACAACATCCCGTTCAGGATCAACCCGCGTCTCGTGCGCGGCCTCGACTACTACAACCTGACCGTGTTCGAATGGGTGACCGACAAGCTCGGCGCGCAGGGCACGGTGGCGGCCGGCGGCCGCTACGATCCGCTGATCGAGCAGCTCGGCGGCAAGCCGACCGCCGCATGCGGCTGGGCGATGGGCATCGAGCGCATTCTCGAGCTGCTGAAGGAAGAGGATCTCGCACCCGAGCAGGAAGGTGTCGACGTGTACGTGGTGCATCAGGGCGAGACCGCGCGCGAACAGGCGTTCATCGCGGCCGAGCGTCTGCGCGATACGGGCCTCGACGTGATTTTCCACTGCAGCGCCGACGGCGCGCCGGCAAGCTTCAAGTCGCAGATGAAGCGGGCCGATGCGAGCGGCGCCGCGTTCGCGGTGATCTTCGGCGAAGAAGAGGTCGCGAACGGCACGGCGGGCGTGAAAGCGCTGCGCGGTGCGGGCGACGAAGGGGAAAAGAACGCTCAGCAGACCGTACCGGTCGAAAGCTTGACCGAATTCCTAATCAATGCGATGGTTGCATCCGCCGAAGACGGCGACGACTGATCGCGCTGGCATTCGCTCGACAAGAAAAGCCTGAAAAGGAAGGAATCGCTCGCCGATGAGTTATCACGACGAACAAGAATCGATTGAAAGTCTCAAGGCGTGGTGGGCCCGCTGGGGCAACCTCACCACGTGGATCGTGCTCGCGGCGCTGGTCGTCGCGGCCGGTTTCAACGGCTGGAATTACTGGCAGCGCCGTCAGGCCGCCGAGGCTTCCGGGTTGTACGAGCAGGTGCAGAAGGCCGCCGCCGCGAACGACAAGGCGACGATGGCCCGCGCGGCCGCCGACATGGAAGACAAGTTCGGCAGCACGCCGTATGCGCAGATGACCGCGCTGTCGGCCGCGAAGACGTTGTACGCGGCCGGCGACGCCGCCGGCGCGAAGGCACAGCTGCAATGGGCCGTCGATCACGCCAAGGACGACGAGTACAAGCAGATCGCGAGGCTGCGTCTCGCGGCGCTGCTGCTCGACGAGAAGGCGTACGACGCGGGCCTCGCGCTGCTGTCGGGCACGCCGGTCGATGCATTCAAGGGCCTCGTGGCCGATCGCCGTGGCGATCTGCTTGCGGCGCAAGGCAAGACCGACGACGCGCGCGCTGCGTACAAGCTCGCGCTCGACGGCCTGTCGAAGGACGACCAGTCCGCGCGCCAGCTCGTGCAGTTCAAGCTCGATGCGCTCGGCGGCTGATCCCGGCCCCCTCAACCTCTTAACTCTGCTTCGCTAACCGATGAATTTGCTGAAACGTTACGCTGTGCCCGTAGCCTGCGCGGCGGCTGTCCTGGCATTGGCGGCCTGCTCGTCGTCGAAGGACGCGCGCCGCGTGCCGACGCCGCTCACCGAGTTCAAGCCCGTCATGGACGTGCAACAGGTCTGGAAGGCGAGCGTCGGCAAGGGCGGGCGCTACCTGTTCTCGCCGGTGGCCGTGGGCGACGCCGTCTACGCGGCGGGCGAGAACGGTTCGGTCGAGAAGGTCGACGCGAAGACGGGCCAGACGCTGTGGCGCGCGAAGGTCGGTTCGGACCTGTCGGCCGGGGTCGGCAGCGACGGTAACCTGACCGCGGTCGGCGCGTTGAAGGGCGGTGTGTTCGTGCTCGGCCCCGACGGCAAGCAGCTGTGGAAGACGAGCGTGCAGGGCGAGATCTTCTCGCCGCCGCTGGTCGGCAACGGCCTCGTGATCGTGCGCACGATCGACGGCCAGGTGATCGCGTTCAACGCGCAGACGGGCGAGCAGAAGTGGAACTACCGCAACCGCGCGGTGCCGCTGAACCTGCGCGTGTCGGCCGGCATGACGTTCGCGGGCGATGCGGCCGTGCTGGCGGGCTTCCCCGGCGGCGGTCTGGTCGCGATCAACCTGCAGTCGGGCGAACCGTTCTGGCAGACGCCCGTGTCGTTCCCGAAGGGTGTGACCGAAGTGGAGCGCATCAACGACGTCAGCGGTCCGCCGACGCTCGTGGGTGCCGAAGCGTGCGCGGTCACGTTCCAGGGGCAGCTCGGCTGCTTCGACGCGAACTCGGGCCGTCCGCTGTGGGAAAAGGCGTTCTCGAGCCGCAGCGGTCTCGCGCAGGACGATTCGGTCGTTGCCGGCGGCGACGACTGGTCGGTCGTGACGGCCTACGACGCGGCGAGCGGCAACCAGCTCTGGCGAAACGACAAGCTGAAGAGCCGCGACGTCGGCGTGCCCTACCTGCTCGGCCATGCGGTCGTGATGGGCGACTACAAGGGCTTCGTGCACTTCCTGTCGCGCGAGGACGGCAGCTTCATCGCCCGAATGAAGACCGACGGCAGCGCGATTACCTCGGCGCCGGTCCTGGCGGGCAATACGCTCGTCGTGCAGACTAAGGATGGCGGCCTGTACGGGTTCCGTCCGCGCTGACGCGCACGCAACAGGCGCAATCGCGGTGCGGCGGGCCTGTCCCGCGCGCCGCGGTCGCGCGACATGAAGGCGGCCGGTGTCCCCGGCCGCTCGGTATTTGAAAGGCAGTTCGAAACGAAAGACGACGGCGCGCAACGCGCGCCCGGCGCGCGCATCCGGCGCGGCGCGAATTCGTGATATTTTCATTCAGCGCAGCCGCCCGCAGCAGCGGGCCTCCCGCTGCTGCGCATCACCGTAGAAAACACAGATGAAACCGGTCATTGCCCTCGTTGGGCGCCCCAATGTGGGGAAATCCACGCTGTTCAACCGGCTCACGCGCTCGCGCGATGCGCTGGTCGCCGACTTGCCGGGCCTGACGCGCGATCGCCATTACGGCGAAGGGCGGGTCGGTGCACGGCCGTACCTGGTCGTCGATACCGGCGGCTTCGAGCCCGTCGCGAAGGACGGCATCCTGCACGAGATGGCACGCCAGACGCGGCAGGCCGTCGAGGAAGCCGACGTCGTCGTGTTCATCGTCGACGGCCGTAACGGGCTCGCGCCGCAGGACAAGTCGATCGCCGACTACCTGCGCAAGACCGGCCGGCCGATCTTCCTGGTCGTCAACAAGGCCGAGGGGATGAAGTACACCGCGGTCGCGACGGACTTCTACGAGCTCGGGCTCGGCGATCCGCGCGCGATCTCGGCCGCGCACGGCGACGGCGTGACCGACATGATCAACGAGGCGCTGGAAGTCGCGTACGCGGGCCAGCCCGAGGAAGCGGACGAGGACGATCCGTCGCGCGGCATCAAGATCGCGATCGTCGGCCGGCCGAACGTCGGCAAGTCGACGCTCGTGAACGCGCTGATCGGCGAGGACCGCGTGATCGCGTTCGACATGCCGGGCACGACGCGCGATTCGATCTACGTCGACTTCGAACGGAACGGCAAGAAATACACGCTGATCGACACCGCGGGCCTGCGGCGCCGCGGCAAGGTGTTCGAGGCGATCGAGAAGTTCTCGGTCGTGAAGACGCTGCAGTCGATCTCGGACGCGAACGTCGTCATTCTTCTGCTGGATGCGCAGCAGGACATTTCCGACCAGGACGCGCACATCGCCGGCTTCGTCGTCGAGCAGGGCCGCGCGCTCGTGATCGGCGTCAACAAGTGGGACGGTCTCGACGACCACGCGCGCGATCGCGCGAAAGCGGATTTGACCCGCAAGCTGAAGTTCCTCGACTTCGCGAAATCGCACTACATTTCGGCCGCGAAGAAGACGGGCATCGGCGCGCTGATGCGCTCGGTCGACGACGCGTACGCGGCGGCGATGGCGAAACTGCCGACGCCGAAGCTCACGCGCGCGCTGATCGAGGCCGTCGAGTTCCAGCAGCCGCGCCGTCGCGGCCCGGTGCGTCCGAAGCTGCGCTACGCGCACCAGGGCGGCCAGAATCCGCCGCTGATCGTCATCCACGGCAACGCGCTCGACGCGGTGACGGAAACCTACAAGCGTTACCTCGAAAACCGATTCCGCGAAACTTTCTCACTGACCGGGACTCCATTGCGCATAGAGTTCCGTTCGTCGAACAACCCGTACGCGGACAAGGGCTGAAGCACGTCTGCCACGCACGTCCTGCAACGTATAGGCCGCATGGCCTAGGCCCGGGCGGGGCAGACAAAATCAGCTATAGTGTAGCGATTGGCGCCGGATCTCTTTTTCTTCGTCGCCAATCCAGATCAACCTGCAAAAAAAGATGGAGTACGCCATGAGCAACAAAGGGCAATTGTTACAAGACCCGTTTTTGAACGCACTGCGCAAAGAGCACGTTCCCGTTTCGATCTATCTCGTCAACGGCATCAAGCTGCAAGGGAACATTGAATCGTTCGACCAGTACGTCGTGTTGCTCCGTAATACGGTGACCCAGATGGTCTACAAGCACGCCATCTCGACGGTCGTGCCGGCGCGCCCGGTGAATTTCCACCCGGACGCGGAAGCCTCGTCCTAACCCATCGCAGCGGCCGGCATCCGGTCGCCGCGAGCGACCGATGCCAGCCGCCTTATCTTGACACCCGATAATTTGATCAACGCAGCGCTCGTCGGCATCGACTTCGGCAAGACCGATTTCGAAGCCAGTCTCGAAGAACTCAGTCTTCTCGCCTCCAGTGCGGGGGCCCGTCCCGCCGTCACCCTCACGGGTCGTCGCGCCAGCCCCGATGCCAAGATGTTCATCGGCAGCGGCAAAGCCGAAGAATTGCGGCTTGCCTGCGATGCGCACAACGTCGAAATCGTCATCTTCAACCACGCACTGGCACCGGCCCAGCAACGTAATCTGGAGCAGGCGCTTAACAGGCGGGTGGTCGATCGCACGAGCCTCATCCTCGATATCTTCGCCCAGCGCGCCCGCAGCCACGAAGGCAAGCTGCAGGTCGAACTCGCGCAGCTGCAATATCTGTCGACCCGACTGATTCGCGCGTGGACCCACCTGGAGCGGCAAAAAGGCGGTATCGGCCTGCGCGGCCCCGGTGAAACCCAGCTCGAAACCGACCGCCGGCTGATCGGCGAGCGCATCAAGATGCTGAAGTCGCGGCTCGACCGGCTGCGCCGGCAGCACAGCACGCAGCGTCGCCAGCGCGCGCGCAGCGGCACGATGTCGGTGTCGCTCGTCGGCTACACGAACGCGGGCAAGTCGACGCTGTTCAATGCGCTGACGAAAGCGCAGGCCTATGCGGCCGACCAGCTGTTCGCCACGCTCGATACGACGTCGCGGCGCGTGTACCTCGGCGACGAGGCCGGCCAGATCGTCGTGTCCGATACGGTCGGGTTCATTCGCGAACTGCCTCACCAGCTGGTGGCCGCGTTTCGCGCGACCCTCGAGGAAACGATCCATGCGGATCTGCTGCTGCACGTGGTCGACGCGTCGAGCGCGGTGCGCCTCGAACAGATCGAGCAGGTGAACGGCGTGCTGCACGAGATCGGCGCGGACACGATCCGGCAGGTGCTGGTGTTCAACAAGATCGACGCCGTGCCCGAGCTGGCGGCCCGCGGCGACGCGGTCGAGCGGGACGAGTATGGTAATATTTCGCGCGTCTTTTTGAGCGCGCGCACCGGTCAAGGTCTTGATACGTTGCGTGCCGCCATCGCCGAAATTGCCTCCGCGGAACACCTTTCCGGCGCGACGTTACCCAACGGCGCGCTCGACGGCGCACCCGCTGAACCACACGAAGACCACACGATTTCCGAACAGGGGCGCTAACCGGTCCCGGCCGGCTCGCCGGCGTCTAATCTGGTGAACAAACTCTGGTGAACGAATACAACGAGCGGAGTACCTGGCGGCGGATGCGCGCCTTGCTGTCGATCAACGATCCCCGCTGGGGACGCGGCGAAGGCAAGGGCAACGACGGATCCCGTCCGCGTGCGAACGAATCGAAGCGTCCGCCCGGTGGCGACGGCGACGGTCCGCCCGATCTCGACGAGATGTGGCGCAACTTCAACCGGCGACTGAGCGGCCTGTTCGGCGGCAAGGGCGGCAACGGCTTCCGGCCCGACAACGGCCGGGCCGCGCGTGTCGGCGTCGGCATCGTGATCGGCGTGCTGGTCGCGGTCTACGCGGGCAGCGGGCTGTTCGTCGTGCAGGACGGCCAGACGGGTGTCGTGCTGCAGTTCGGCAAGCTGTCCGGCACGGTCGGCCAGGGCGTGCACTGGCGCGCGCCGTATCCGTTCGCGTCGCACGAGATCGTCGACACGTCGCAGGTCCGTTCGATCGAGATCGGCCGCAACAACGTCGTGCGTCTCGCGAACGTGAAGGAAGCGGCGATGCTGACGCGCGACGCCGACATCGTCGACGTGCGCTTCGTCGTCCAGTACCGGATTCGTTCGGCAACCGATTATCTGTTCCGCAGCGTCGATCCCGAGCGCAGCGTGTCGCAGGCCGCCCAGGCCGCGGTGCGCGCGATCGTCGGCACGCGCAGCGCAGCCGACATGCTGAACCAGGACCGCGACGCGCTGCGCGAGCAGCTGTCCACCGCGATCCAGCGCGATCTCGATCGCTACCAGTCGGGGCTCGAGGTCACGGCCGTCACGATGCAGAGCGTCGCGGCGCCCGAGCAGACGCAGGCCGCGTACGCCGAAGTCGCGAAGGCGCGCGATGACCGCGAGGCCGCGAAGCGTGCCGCGCAGGCGTACGCGAACGACCTGCTGCCGAAGGCGCAGGGCGATGCCGCGAAACTCGTCGACGAGGCCAAGGCGTATGCCGATCGCGTGGTGACGGAGGCCGACGGCGACGCCGACCGGTTCAAGCAGGTCTATGCGCAGTATTCGAAGGCGCCCGCGGTGATCCGCGAGCGGATGTACCTCGAGACGATGCAGGAAATCTATTCGAACGCGACGAAGGTGTTCGTCGGCAACAAGGGCGGCAACAGCGTCGTGTACCTGCCGCTCGACAAGCTCGTCGAGCAGGGGCGACAAAACGCCGCGAATGCGACGAATGCCGCGACACCCGCCGGCGCCTCCGCGCCCGACGCGGCGTCGGCCCCGGCCGCCGTTGCGGCGAGCGCACCCGCGAGCGCGGCTTCGGCCGCGGCGGCGCCCGCACCGGGCAGCGACGTGCTGCGATCGCGCGAAGCGTTTCGCAGCCGCTCGCGTGAAGACGATACGAAGTAACGGGGAGCGCAGAACATGAATCGAATCATTGCGCTCGTCGTCGCAATCGTGATCGTCGCCTTCGCGGCGTCGTCGACCGTCCTGACCGTCGACCCGCGCCATGCGGCCGTACTGTCGGGCCGCGACGGCGCGCAGCCCGAACTCGCGGGCCCCGGCATCCATTTCAAGCTGCCGCCGCCGCTGCAGACGGCGACGTTGATCGACACGCGCCTGCAGTCGCTCGAGTCGTCGGATCCGCTGCAACTGGCGACCGAAGACAAGCACGACCTGCTCGTCGCGTATGCGGTCAAGTACCGGATCAGCGATCCGATGAAGTATTTTGCGGCGACGGGCGGCGACCCGGCGGCGGCGGCCGAGCGTCTGGCCGGCGCGCTGAAGAGCGCACTCGGCGACGCGTTCGGCAAGCGCGCGCTCGACGACGCGCTCGGCGGGCAGCGCGACATTGCCAATGCGGCGCGCGACGCGGTGCGCGCGACGGCATCGGGCTTCGGCGTCGACGTGGTCGACGTGCAGTTGACGCGCGTCGACTTGCCGGCTGCGCAGACGGATGCCGTCTATCAGCGGATGATCGCCGCGCTTCGCGACCAGGCCGCGCAGGTGCGCGCGAATGGCGCCGCCGATGTCGAGCAGATCAAGGCCGACGCGGAACGCGAACAGCAGGCCGTGCTCGCGAATGCGTACAAGTCCGCGCAGACGATCAAGGGCGAGGGCGACGCGAAGGCCGCGTCGATCGCCGCCGATGCGTTCGGCCGCGATCCGCAGTTCTATCAGTTCTACGCGAGCCTGCAGGCTTACCGGAATACCTTCAAGCGCAACGACATCATCGTCGTCGATCCCGACAGCGAGTTTTTCCGTTTCATGCGCAGCCCGACGGGCGGTGCCGCACCGGCGGCACCCGCTCCCCGCAAACACTGACCTTGGGGCGCCGCGTCGAGCGGCGCCGTCGCTCGCATGGATCTGGCTGGCTCGTTGTTGCTCGCGGTAGCACTGATGCTGATCATCGAGGGGGCGTTCCCCTTCGTGTTTCCCGTCGCCTGGCGCGACACGTTTCGTAGAATAGCGGAGCGGCCGCCGCATCATATCCGGATCGGCGGGCTCATCGTGATGGCGCTCGGGCTCGTCCTGCTGCTGCTCGCCACCTGACCCCGGACGGCGCACCCGCCGTTCGTTCCGCCCGATTTCCGATTTCCGATTCATCTCGCGGCGCGCGTGTCGCGCCCTGTTTCCCGTCGTAGGACCGTACCGATGTCGACCTGGTTACTTCCCGAGAATATCGCCGACGTACTGCCGTCGGAAGCGCGCAAGATCGAGGAGCTGCGCCGCAGGCTGCTCGACCGTTTCCGTTCGTACGGCTACGAAATGGTGATGCCGCCGCTGCTCGAATACCTCGAGTCGCTGCTGACGAGCGGCGGCACCGACCTGCGCCTGCGTACCTTCAAGCTGGTCGACCAGTTGTCGGGCCGCACGCTCGGCCTGCGCGCCGACATCACGCCGCAGGTCGCGCGCATCGACGCGCACCTGCTGAACCGCCAGGGCGTGACGCGCCTCTGCTATGCGGGCCACGTGATGCATACGCGTCCGCGCGGCCTGCATGCGACGCGCGAGCAAATCCAGATTGGCGCCGAAATCTACGGGCATGCCGGGCTGGAAGCCGATCTCGAGATCCAGCAGCTGATGCTCGATGCGCTGCATCTCGCGGGGCTGTCGCGCATCCGTCTGGATCTGTGCCACGCAGGCGTGCTCGCGGCGCTGCTCGCGCGCGACGCGCAGGCCGCCGAGCGCGGCGAGGCGCTGTACGACGCGCTGTCGGGCAAGGACGTGCCGCTGCTGAACGAGCTCACCGACGATCTCGGCGCCGACACGCGCGCGGCGCTGCGCGCGCTGCCGCATCTGTACGGCGACGCGAGCGTGCTCGACGAGGCGCGTGCACGGCTGCCGGTGCTGCCCGAGATCACGCGCGCGCTCGACGATCTCGCGCAGCTCGCGGCCCAGGCGAAGGGTGTCGAGGTGGCGATCGATCTCGCTGACCTGCGCGGCTACGCGTATCACAGCGGGGCAATGTTTACGGCCTACATCGACGGCGTGCCGAACGCGATCGCGCGCGGCGGCCGTTACGACCACGTGGGCCAGGCCTACGGCCGCGCCCGCCCGGCGACGGGCTTCTCGCTCGACCTGCGCGAGCTCGCGCGGATTTCGCCGGTCGAGGCGCGCGGCACCGCGATTCTCGCGCCGTGGGCGCAGGACGACGCGCTGAGCGCGGCCGTCGCGGCGCTGCGCGATGCGGGCGAGGTCGTGATCCAGGCATTGCCGGGGCACGACCACGTGCTCGACGAGTTCGCGTGCGACCGTTCGCTCGTCGAGCGTGACGGCGCCTGGGTGGTCGAACCCCGTTAAACAGGCGTTCGCGGGCCGTCGTTCGGCGTGCATATCGTTGAAGCGAAACGGAAAAATTCGGAATCGCCCGCGAACATAGGTAGAATACGTTTTTAACCAGCTAACGAATCAACATGTCTGCCAGCGCAGTGAACGTGACTCCCGGGCGCAATGTCGTCGTCGTGGGAACGCAATGGGGTGATGAAGGCAAGGGCAAGATCGTCGACTGGCTGACGGACCACGCTCAGGGCGTCGTGCGTTTCCAGGGCGGTCACAACGCCGGCCACACCCTCATCATCGGCGGCAAGAAGACCATCTTGCGCCTCATTCCGTCGGGCATCATGCGTGAAGGCGTCGCCTGCTACATCGGCAACGGCGTCGTCCTGTCCCCCGAGGCACTGTTCAAGGAAATCGGCGAGCTGGAAGAGGCTGGCGTGAACGTGCGCGATCGCCTGTTCATCTCCGAAGCCACGACGCTGATCCTGCCGTACCACATCGCGATCGACCAGGCGCGCGAAGCGCGCAAGGGCGCCGGCAAGATCGGTACGACCGGCCGCGGCATCGGCCCGGCATACGAAGACAAGGTCGGCCGCCGTGCGCTGCGCGTGCAGGACCTGTTCGACGCGAAAACCTTCGCCGACCGCCTGCGCGAAAACCTCGATTTCCACAACTTCGTGCTGACCCAGTACCTGGGTGGCGCGGCCGTCGATTTCCAGGCCACGCTCGACACGATGCTCGGCTATGCCGATCGCCTGAAGCCGATGGTGGCCGACGTGTCGCGCCGCCTGTACGACGCGAACAACGCCGGTCAGAACCTGCTGTTCGAAGGCGCGCAAGGCACGCTGCTCGACATCGACCACGGCACCTATCCGTTCGTCACGTCGAGCAACTGCGTCGCGGGTGCGGCATCGGCCGGTGCCGGCGTCGGTCCGCAGAAGCTGAACTACATCCTCGGCATCACGAAGGCGTACTGCACGCGCGTCGGCTCGGGCCCGTTCCCGAGCGAGCTGTACGACGCGGACAACCCGCAGCGCCAGGACCAGGTCGGCGTCACGCTGGCGAACGTCGGCAAGGAATTCGGCTCGGTTACCGGCCGTCCGCGCCGCACCGGCTGGCTCGACGCAGCGGCGCTGCGCCGCTCGATCCAGATCAACGGCGTGTCGGGTCTGTGCATGACGAAGCTCGACGTGCTCGACGGCCTCGATGAAGTCAAGCTGTGCGTCGGCTACAAGATCGACGGCAAGGACGTGGACATCCTGCCGCGCGGTGCGGCCGACGTCGCGCGTTGCGAGCCCGTGTACGAAACGTTCGCCGGCTGGAAGGAAAGCACCGTCGGCATCAAGACGTGGGACGCACTGCCGGCGAATGCGCAGGCATATCTGACGCGTGTCCAGGAAGTGGCCGGCGTGCCGGTCGACATGGTTTCGACGGGTCCGGATCGCGACGAAACGATTCTGCTCCGCCATCCGTTCAAGGTGTAATTCCCAGCATGACGCAGCAAATCACGATGACGGCGGCAGACTTGATGACCGATCCGCGCAACGACGACAAGAACCTGTGGGTAGGCTGGGACGAATACCATCGTCTGATCGAGCTGCTCGCGCTCCAGGTGCATGAATCGGGCTGGAAGTTCGACCAGATCCTGTGCCTCGCGCGCGGCGGTCTGCGCGTCGGCGATCAACTGTCGCGCATCTACGACGTCCCGCTCGCGATCCTCGCGACGAGTTCGTACCGCGAAGCGGCCGGCACCGAGCAGGGCGAGCTCGACATCGCGCAGTACATCACGATGACGCGCGGCAACCTCGCGGGCAACGTGCTGCTGGTCGACGATCTCGTCGATTCGGGCGTCACGCTCGCGCGCGTGCAGGAGCACCTGAAGGAGCGCTATCCGTCGGTCACGGCCGTACGCTCGGCCGTGCTCTGGTACAAGGGTTGCTCGAAGGTCAAGCCGGACTATCACACGCAGTTTCTGCCGACGAATCCGTGGATTCATCAGCCGTTCGAAGAGTGGGACACGGTTCGTCCGCACAACATCGAGGCGTGGATCAAGCGCGGTCGCGCGCAGCGCGACGGTTCGGGCGCGTAAGCGGCCGGCCGATCGAAGGAAAGCCTTGTACGGCGCCGCTTGCGGCGCCGTTTTTTTATGGGCGCGCCGGGCCGGCAGGCACGGCGATCGGCACGCGCGGTAGGCAGACGGCGCGGCCCCGGCTATGATGGCAGCCCTGCCACAGCTTGCGCAGGATTGCATGCGCAGCGTGGATCACGTGGTTTAAGGGCAACAAGGCAGGACGGTTTTTCAGGGGGGCGCGAGTAGAATAGCGCTCGTTTTGTCCGAACCGGACCCGATTATTACGCTTCATATGAACGACACGATCCAGGCGACCAACGCAGCCCATGCGCATTCGACGCACCAACATTCGATGCGGGCGCTTGCGATAGCGGCCATCGGCGTCGTGTTCGGCGACATCGGCACGAGCCCGCTGTATTCGCTGAAGGAGGCGTTCAGCCCCGCGCACGGCATTCCGCTCACCGAAGGCTCGATTCTCGGGGTGATCTCGCTGTTGTTCTGGGCGATCATCCTGGTGGTCGGCATCAAGTATCTGATGTTCGTGATGCGGGCCGACAACAACGGCGAGGGCGGCGTGCTCGCGCTGATGGCGCTGTCGCTGCGGCCGCTCGACTCGAAAACCCGTGTCGCGGGCGCGCTGATGGCGCTCGGGATCTTCGGTGCGTGCATGTTCTACGGCGATGCCGTGATCACGCCGGCGATCTCCGTGATGTCGGCGGTCGAAGGTCTCGAGATCGCGACGCCGCATCTGTCCCACCTCGTGCTGCCGATCACGATCGTGATCCTGATCGCGCTGTTCTGGATCCAGCGTCACGGCACCGCGCTGGTCGGCAGGCTGTTCGGGCCGATCATGGTGCTGTGGTTCATCGTGATCGCGGCACTCGGCGTGTATCACATCGTGCGCGTGCCGGGCATCATCGCGGCGATCAACCCGTATTACGCGGCGTCGTTCATGGCCGACCACCTGCTGCAGGCGTACGTCGTGCTGGGTTCGGTCGTGCTGGTGCTGACCGGTGCGGAAGCGCTCTACGCGGACATGGGCCACTTCGGCGCAAAGCCGATCCGCATCGCCGCGTACGGGCTCGTGATGCCGTCGCTCGTGCTGAACTACTTCGGCCAGGGCGCGCTGCTGATCCAGAATCCGAAGGCGATCGAGAACCCGTTCTTCCTGCTGGCGCCGGACTGGGCGCTGCTGCCGCTCGTCGTGCTGTCGACGGTCGCGACCGTGATCGCTTCGCAGGCCGTGATCTCGGGCGCGTATTCGCTGACGTCGCAGGCGATCCAGCTCGGCTACGTGCCGCGCATGAAGGTGCTGCATACGTCCGAACTGGCGATCGGCCAGATCTACGTGCCGGTCGTGAACTGGCTGCTGCTGTTCGTGATCCTCTGCATCGTGATCGGCTTCAAGAGCTCCGACAACCTCGCGGCCGCGTACGGCATCGCGGTGACGGCGACGATGGTGATCACGACCGTGCTTGCGGCTGTCGTGATGGTGAAGGTGTGGAACTGGAACCGGCTGCTCGTCGGCGCGATCATCGCCGTGTTCCTCGCGGTCGACCTGGGCTTTTTCGGCGCGAACCTGCTGAAGGTTGCGCAGGGCGGCTGGCTGCCGCTCGGCATCGGCGCGCTGCTGTTCTTCCTGCTGATGACCTGGTACAAGGGCCGCCACATCGTCAAGGAGCGTACGGCCGCCGACGGTATCCCGCTCGAGCCGTTCCTGCAGGGGCTGCTCGCGCATCCGCCGCACCGCGTGTCGGGCACCGCGATCTACCTGACCGGCAACGACAAGCTCGTGCCCGTCAGCCTGCTGCACAACCTGAAGCACAACAAGGTGCTGCACGAGCGGACCATTTTCCTGACGTTCGTCACGCGCGACATTCCGTACGTGCGCGACGACAAGCGCCTGAGCTCGCGCGACACGGGCGGCGGCCTGTACATCGTCAAGGCCGAGTACGGCTTCAACGAGACGCCGGACGTGAAGGCCGTGCTCGAGGAATTCGGCCGCACGCACGACATGACGTTCGAACTGATGGACACGTCGTTCTTCCTCGCGCGTGAAACGGTCGTGCCGACGCATCTGCCGGGCATGTCGATCTGGCGTGAGCGCGTGTTCGCATGGATGCACCAGAACGCGGCGAAGCCGACCGACTTCTTCTCGATCCCGGCGAACCGCGTCGTCGAGCTCGGCACCAAGATCGAGATCTGACCGACGCGCGGGCCGCGCAGGCGGCCCGTGCCGGTCCGGCAGCGCGCTCGCCGAAACCATGAAAAAACCCGCCGAAAGGCGGGTTTTTTCATGCGTCAACAGCCTTCGCGTGCTCAGCGCTTCAGCTTCGCGAACGCGGCGGCCATTGCGCCGGCCGGTTCCGGTTCGCGCGAACGTTGCGGACGGGCCGCACCGCGGCCGGCATTGCCGCGATCCTGGCCGCCACGCGGCGCGATGCCGGGCACGGCCGCTTCGTCGTCGAGGCGCATCGTCAACGAAATGCGCTGGCGCTTCACGTCGACGTCGAGCACCTTGACCTTGACGACCTGGCCGGCCTTCACGACCTCGTGCGGATCCTTGATGAACTTCGTCGACATCGCGGACACGTGGACGAGGCCGTCCTGGTGCACGCCGATATCGACGAACGCACCGAATGCCGCGACGTTCGTCACGACCCCTTCAAGCAGCATGCCCGGCATCAGGTCGGACACTTTCTCGACGCCATCGCGGAACGTTGCGGTCTTGAATTCGGGGCGTGGGTCACGACCCGGTTTTTCGAGTTCGGACAGGATGTCGCGCACGGTCGGCAGGCCGAAACGTTCGTCAACGAATTCCGTCGGCGACAGGCCCGACAGCGCGTCGCGGCTGCCGAGCACGTCGTCGATCCGCTTGCTGATCTTCGCGAGGATCCGTTCGACGACCGGATAGGCTTCCGGGTGGACCGACGAGCGGTCGAGCGGATTCTCGCCGCCGTTGATGCGCAGGAAGCCGGCCGCCTGTTCGAAGGTCTTGTCGCCGAGGCGCGGCACCTTGCGCAGGTGGTCGCGCGACGGGAACGGCCCGTTCGCGTCGCGAAAGTCGACGATGTTGCGTGCGAGCGTGGCGTTCAGGCCCGAGACGCGTGCGAGCAGCGCGACCGATGCGGTGTTCGCGTCGACGCCGACCGCGTTCACGCAATCCTCGACGACCGCGTCGAGCGAGCGGGCGAGTTCGCGCTGGTTCACGTCGTGCTGGTACTGGCCGACGCCGATCGCCTTCGGCTCGATCTTCACGAGCTCGGCGAGCGGGTCCTGCAGGCGGCGGGCGATCGACACGGCGCCGCGCAGCGACACGTCGAGTTCCGGGAATTCCTTCGCGGCCAGCTCGGACGCCGAGTAGACCGACGCGCCGGCTTCCGACACGACGATCTTCTGCAGCCGCAGTTCGGGGTGCTTCGAGATCAGCTCGCTCGCGAGCTTGTCGGTTTCACGGGACGCGGTGCCGTTGCCGATGCTGATCAGCTCGGCCTGCGTCTGCGCGGCGATGCGCGCGAGCTTCGCGAGCGAGCCGTCCCAGTCGCGGCGCGGCTCGTGCGGGTAGATCGTATCGGTCGCGAGCAGCTTGCCGGTGCGGTCGACCACGGCGACCTTCACGCCCGTGCGCAGGCCGGGGTCGAGACCGATCACGGCCTTCGGGCCGGCCGGCGCGGCCAGCAGCAGATCCTTCAGGTTGCGGGCGAACACGCGGATCGCCTCGGCTTCCGCCGTTTCGCGCAGTTGCGTGAGCAGTTCGTTTTCGATGTGCGGCTGTACCTTCACGCGCCAGCACCAGCGGCACACGTCGGACAGCCACTTGTCGGCCGGGCGGCTCTGGTTCGCGATCCCGAAATGGCGCGCGATCATCGCTTCGCCCGGATGCGGGACCTGCGCGTCGAGTTCCCCGCCGAGCCCGAGCTTGACGGTCAGCACGCCGGCGTTGCGGCCGCGGAACAGCGCGAGCGCGCGGTGCGACGGCACGGTCCGGATCGTTTCAGCGTAGTCGTAGTAGTCGCGGAACTTCTCGCCTTCCTCGTTTTCCTTGCCTTCGACGACCGCCGACGACACGACGCCCTGGCTGTGCAGGTAGTCGCGCAGTTTGCCGAGCAGTTCGGCCGTTTCGCCGAATTGTTCGGACAGGATGTCGCGCGCGCCGTCGAGCGCGGCCTTCACGTCGGCGACGCCCTTGTCGGCGTCGACGTATGCGGCGGCTTCCGTCTGCGGGTCGAGCAGCGGATTCGCGAGCAGTGCCTGCGCGAGCGGCTCGAGGCCGGCTTCGCGGGCGATCTGCGCGCGCGTGCGGCGCTTCGGCTTGTACGGCAGATAAAGGTCTTCGAGCACCTGCTTGCTGTCGGCCGCGTCGATCGCGGCGCGCAGTTCGTCGGTCAGCTTGCCCTGTTCGTCGATGCTCGACAGGATCGCCGCGCGGCGATCCTCGAGCTCGCGCAGATACAGGAGGCGTTCCTCGAGCTGGCGCAGCTGCGTGTCGTCCAGGTTGCCGGTCACTTCCTTGCGGTACCGGGCAATGAACGGAACGGTCGAGCCTTCGTCGAGGAGTTGCACTGCCGCCGCGACCTGGCGCGGCTGGACGGACAGTTCGGTGGCGATGCGCTGTACGATCTTGAGTGCTACGGTTTCCGTCATGTCGTGGATGATCTGCCTGCTGAAATCGCGGCGCGGGCCGGCAGGCCGCGCGCGGCGGGCTGCATGACGGGCTCGCTGGGCCCGCCGGACCCGATGCCGCGGGTGAGTGAAGCGGGGCATTTTGCCATAAATGGCGGAGCGTCCAGCCGGGGGTGATAGAATTTGACACATGTCCCGCAGCTTTCCTACGACGTTGCCAACTTCCCGCATTTCTCTCGTCGCGCTCGGCGCAGCGCTTGTCGCGGCTTTGTCCGCCGGGTCTACCGTCGCGTACGCACAGGCATCGGGCGCAAGCGCGCCGGACGCCGCTGCCGCCGCGCCCGTCACGGCCTCCGCCACGCAGGATTTTGACGCCCGTCAAAAAGTGCTCAATCAACGTTCCGCGGAAAACGATTATCGTTATGCCGTGGCGGAGCACGATTGCTACAGCAAGTTCTTCGTCAATCACTGTCTCGGCAATGCGCGCGACCAGATGCGCGAGGAGCGGGCGAGCATCCGCCAGGAGCAGCTCGCGCTCGACGACGAACAGCGCGCGGTGCGGGCGCAGCAGCGCGACCAGCAGCAGGCGTTGAAGCAGGCGCAGAATGCGGCGGAAGCGCCGCAGCGCGCGGCGAACGATGCGGCGAACGCGGCTGCGTTCCGCGACAAGCAGGAGCAGAATGCACTGAAGCAGGCGCAGCGCGGCGCGGAAGGGCCGCAGCGCGCCGCGAACAAGCAGGCATACGACCAGAAGCAGGCGGATTTCCAGCACAAGCTCGACCAGGCGCGCCAGCAAGGCGCGCAGAAGGCGCAGGAGCGGGCGGACAACGCCACGCGCTACGAGCAGAAGCAGAAGGAAGCCGCCCAGCACAAGGCCGATGTCGAGCGGCGTCAGCAGGAAGCGGCCGACAAGGCCAAGCAGCAGCAACAGCAGGGGCAGTAACGGGTTGGATTGATCCGGAGTCAGTCTCGTGCGTGCCGGCACGCCAGTCGGCGCGCTGCTTCGATGAGGAGGCGCATATGCAAAACCGTCCCACGGAACAGCAGCAGGAATTGCACAACCGTTTGGCAGCATTGCAGGAGCAGCACCAGCAGCTCGCTCGGGAGATCGAGCTGAAGGAAGGACACTCCGACATCGACGACATCACGCTGCACCGGCTGAAGAAGGAAAAGCTGGCGGCCAAGGACAAAATCATTTTGCTGCAATCGCAGCTGGAACCGGATAAGCGCGCCTGAGCGCGGCCTGGCGAGCGCCGGCGCCGCCCGGGCGCTGGACACAGGAACGCTTGCCTTGAATTCACCGCTTGAAGCCAATCCCGATGCCCGGCGTGACGCGTCGTCCGCCGGGCGCGTTCGTGCGCCCGAAGGCACCTTCGAGCTGAGCCGCAAGCGCGTCGACGAACTCGACACGATCTTCGGCGAAGGCGGACTGCTTGCGCGCGCGCTCGACGGCTATCACCCGCGCCAGTCGCAGATCGAGATGGCGCGCGCGGTCGCGTCCGCGATGGAGGCGTCCGCGCGCCGGATGCCCGAGCCCGAAATCTTCGAGACCCGCAAGCGGCCGGCGCGCCGCCTCGGCGAGGGCGACCAGGCGGCCGAGTCCGCCGCGGACGGCGCAGCCGCCGACAGCGACGCCAGCGACAATACGCTGATCGTCGAGGCCGGCACCGGAACCGGCAAGACCTATGCGTACCTGGTGCCCGCGATGCTGTGGGGCGGCAAGGTGATCGTGTCGACCGGCACGAAGCACCTGCAGGACCAGCTGTTCCAGCGCGACATCCCGACGGTGCGCAACGCGCTCGCGGTGCCGGTGACGGTCGCGATGCTCAAGGGCCGCTCGAACTACCTGTGCCATTACTACCTGCAGCGCACGGCCGACAACGGCCGCCTGCCGTCGCGGCAGGACACCGCGTACCTGCAGGAAATCGTCCGGTTCGCGAAGATCACCAAGAGCGGCGACAAGGCCGAGCTCGCGAGCGTGCCCGAGACGGCGCCCGTGTGGTCGATGGTCACGTCGACACGCGACAACTGCCTCGGCCAGGAGTGCCCGCATTACAAGGAATGCTTCGTGATGCAGGCGCGGCGCGAGGCGCAGCAGGCCGACATCGTCGTCGTCAACCATCACCTGTTCTTCGCGGACATCATGCTGCGCGACACCGGGATGGCCGAGCTGCTGCCGAACGCGAACACGGTGGTCTTCGACGAAGCGCACCAGTTGCCGGAGACGGCCACGCTGTTCTTCGGCGAGACGCTGTCGACCACGCAGATCCTCGAACTCGCGCGCGACACGGTCGCCGAAGGCCTGAGCCATGCGCGCGATGCGGTCGAGTGGGTGAAGCTCGGCGGCGATCTCGAACGTGCGGCGCGCGACCTGCGCCTCGCGTTCGCGAACGACCAGATCGTGCGCATGTCGCTCGCGCAACTGGGCGACGATCATCCGATGTTCGGCGCGCTCGACGCGCTCGAAGTGGCGCTCGATGCGCTTGCCTCGGCGCTCGCGAGCCAGGCCGAGCGGGCCGAGTCGCTCGGCGCGTGCCTGCGGCGCGCACGCGAGCTGCAGGACCTGCTCGCGGGCTGGGTCGCGCCCGGTGCGGCGGAAGCGGCCGGGAAGGCAGGGAAGGCCGATGCCGCCGCGGCCGGCGACAAGGCGGCCGCCGACGACCCGAACGAGAAGGTGCGCTGGGTCGAAGTGTTCGCGCATACCGTCCAGCTGCACGAAACGCCGCTGTCGGTCGCGCCGATTTTCGCGAAGCAGCGCGCCGGCGTGCCGCGCGCGTGGGTGTTCACGTCGGCGACGCTGTCGGTGCGCGGCGACTTCACGCACTACGCGGCCCAGATGGGCCTCAGCTCGCGGCGCTCGATGACGCTTGCGAGCCCGTTCGACTATCAGACGCAGGGTCTGCTGTACGTGCCGCGCAACCTGCCGCAGCCGTCATCGCCGGCGTTTACCGACGCCGTGTTCGATGCTGCGTTGCCGGCGATCGAGGCGTCGGGCGGCGGCGTCTTCATGCTGTGCACGACGCTGCGCGCGGTCGACCGGATCGCGTCGAAGCTGCGCGACGTGATCGAGTCGCGCGGCTGGAACACGCCGCTGCTGGTGCAGGGCGATGCCAGCCGCACCGAACTGCTCGATCGCTTCCGTTCGTACGGCAATGCGATCCTCGTCGGCAGCCAGAGCTTCTGGGAAGGCGTCGACGTGCGCGGCGACGCACTGTCGCTCGTCGTGATCGACAAGCTGCCGTTCGCGCCGCCCGACGATCCGGTGCTGGCCGCGCGGCTCGATGCGCTGACCAGGAAGGGCCTGAGCCCGTTCGCGGTTCACCAGCTGCCGCAGGCCGTGATCACGCTGAAGCAGGGCGCGGGCCGCCTGATTCGCGCGGAGACGGATCGCGGCGTGCTGATGATCTGCGACACGCGGCTCGTCGACAAGCCTTACGGGCGCCGGATCTGGCAGAGCCTGCCGCCGTTCAAGCGCACCCGCGAGATCGCGGTCGTGCAGGACTTCTTCGACGAACATCGCGCGGAAAAACGTGCGTGACCGCACCGCCGCCCGTGACGGGCGGCGCCAATAAAAAACCCGGCTCGATGGCC
>NZ_CAJPGQ010000027.1:0-94441 GCF_905339595.1 Burkholderia sp. BCC1977 | reverse complement strand
TGGCGTGAGCGGCGTGCGGGTCGTCGATGCGTCGGTCATGCCAACGATCACGTCCGGTAATACTAATTCGCCGACGCTGATGATCGCGGAGCGCGCTAGCGAGATGATTCGTGCAGATCGGAAGCGGGAAGGCAGGTCGGCGGAGACAATTCGTGGCGGAGTATTGTCGACATGAAGAATAGGCACTGACCGGGTGACTGGTCAATGGTTCACGTCTCGGACCAGGAAAGCTTCCGGCGCGACTGCGAAAAGGAGCGGTGCATGTTCCTTGGTCCGTCGCTCGACATACGCCCGTGTTCTCGGATCGCTACGCATGCGCACACGGCAATGGTCCACAAGGCATTGCCGGCGGATCGGTCGCCGCCTCGCTTTTCAGGCGCTCGGGGTTGTCGGCCCGATTTCGGCCAGTTGCCGCCGTATGATATCGCCGTGACACCGTCATTCCAGCGGCGGCTCCGCCCTGCGGATTCAACCCGTCGATTCAGTGAAATATCCGGAAACCGTTCGTCATAAGTCGAACCTGATCAAGTCCTTGAAGATCAGTTATCCAAAGTTATTTTCGAGCGCGTGCACAAGCGGTCCACCGTCCGAAAGCCCGCCAAGTTTGATTGGCGCGAAATCAAGTTTTTCGGCAAGCGCGCCAATTTCCGCTACGGCACCGTCAGTGTCCGGATTCATTAGACCACTGCATGTTGGGTCGGCTGGTCGTGTTACCTACAACGTGTTGGGGGGTAAGCAAGAAGTACCGCGACGAGACCAGTGTTTATTGCGGGCGGGACCGGATGTCGTGCACGGGCGATCACGTCGTCGCGCGTGAGTTCTGTTCGGGCACCGCGCGCGACAACCTTCTCTCTTCGCTGGTTATGGTGCGCGATACGCTGCGTCTGGACCTGGGCGCGGCTTGCCGTCCGGTATCGCTCGTGACCCGCGGTCTAGCGGCCGGCACACTCGTCAGTTGGGGCGACGTGCCGGGCTCCGATATCGCACTGTGGGCACTGTATCCGTCAAGGCGATTGTTGAACGTACGCGTTTCCGCATTTCTCGATCACCTGAAGGACGCGTTTCCGCGCGGAAAGCCGCAAGAATTGGCCGCCTATATCGAGCCGGAGCAGTGAAACGGCGCTGGCCGCGGCTGCGCACGCGCGTCACACCGATGATCGCCGCGATGCTGCGATGCCGTACGGGTCGACGGCGAACGCACTCGAAACTCGCCGTCGTATCTCACGGAAAACGCTGCGCTACTCCTGCGCCCTTGTCGTCAGGAAAATGACGCGACGCCGTCCGCGGCCCGCACGCCTCGACACACACGTGGTTCCGGCCTTCGCACTTGGCGCGGTAGCGCGCCGTGTCCGCCTGATGCGACAGCGCGTGCCCGATTCGCGACTCACCATCCGTTCGCACGCTTTCGAGCGACGCAAGGAACCATCTGGTTGCCATCCAACGGCGGATTGCGGGCGAGCATCGTGACGTCCCGACCCCGTGCGGCGCGACGCTCGGCGGAACAGGCGAGGGCGCGTCGATTGATAACCGTGTTGCATCAATTCTTCCAAAAATCGCACTTTTCGTTTGATCGATGCCGGGCGAACATTCGACAAAACGACAATCAACCAGCCCCTCCCGCGTATTTCAGGTTTTTCAGGAGACACCTCGATGCACCCCTCGTCCAGCCTTCCGGCCGAACGTTCGAAGGCCGCTGCGATCTTTCGCGTCACGGCCGGCAATTTCCTCGAGCAGTTCGACTTTTTCCTGTTCGGCTTCTACGCCACGCAGATCGCCAATGTCTTCTTCCCCGCGCAAAGCGAGTTCGCCTCGTTGATGATGACCTTCGCCGTGTTCGGCGCCGGCTTCCTGATGCGACCGCTGGGCGCAATCGTGCTGGGCGCGTACATCGACGAGGTAGGCCGCCGCAAGGGCCTGATCGTCACGCTGTCCATCATGGCGAGCGGCACCATCCTGATCGCGTTCGTGCCGGGCTATGCGACGATTGGCCTGCTGGCGCCCGTGCTCGTGCTGATCGGGCGTCTGCTGCAGGGTTTCTCCGCAGGTGCCGAGCTGGGCGGCGTATCGGTCTATCTCGCCGAGCTGGCGACGCCCGGCCGCAAGGGCTTCTTCACGAGCTGGCAGTCGGCGAGCCAGCAGGTGGCGATCGTCATCGCGGCCGGCCTGGGCTTCGTGCTCAACCAGTGGCTGAGCGCATTGCAGATCGCCACCTGGGGATGGCGCGTGCCGTTCTTCGTCGGCTGCATGATCGTCCCGTTCATCTTCATGCTGCGCCGCAACCTCGAGGAAACCCAGGAGTTCAAGGCCCGCAAGCATCGTCCGGGCATGAAGGAGGTGTTCGGTACGCTGGTTCAGAACTGGGGCGTCGTGATCGCCGGCATGATGCTGGTCGCGATGACCACTACGAGCTTCTATCTGATCACGGTTTACGCGCCGACCTTCGGCAAGACGGTACTGCATCTGAGCACCGCCGACAGCCTGCTCGTGACGCTTTGCGTCGGCGTGTCGAACTTCGTGTGGCTGCCGATCGGCGGTGCGCTGTCCGACCGGATCGGCCGTCGGCCGCTGCTGGTCGGCATGACAATGCTCACTGTCGTGACCGCCTATCCTGCGCTGTCGTTCCTCGCGCACGCGCCGTCGTTCGCCAACATGCTGCTCGTCCTGCTCTGGCTCTCGTTCATGTACGGCATCTACAACGGTGCGATGATCGTCGCGCTCACTGAAGTGATGCCGGTGCAGGTGCGTGTCGCGGGCTTTTCGCTCGCCTACAGCCTCGCGACGGCCGTGTTCGGTGGCTTCACGCCGGCCATCTCGACCGGGCTCATTCACATGACGGGCGACAAGGCCGCACCGGGCTACTGGATGAGCTTCGCTGCGGTGTGCGCGCTCCTGGCGACGTTCGCGCTCTACCGTCATCGTACCGCGACGCTGACGCCCGCGCATTGACGCCCGGCCCGGCTGGAGCGTTCGCGAATACATGCGAATCCGTACGACCACGAACACCACCACGACCATGAGAAATCTGTTCCTGAAAATTTGCGCGACCGCGCTTGTCGTCGCCACCGCGGTTGCGGCCAACGTACAGGCCGCCGAACTGCACGTGATGAGCTCGGGTGGCTTCACCGCCGCCTATAAAGTGCTCGGCCCCCGGTTCGCGTCCACGACCGGCAATACGCTCGACACCGCGCTCGGCCCGTCGATGGGCCAGTCGCCCGAAGCGATTCCGAACCGGCTCGCGCGCGGCGAGCCCGCCGACGCCGTCATCATGGTCGGCTACGCGCTGGACGAACTGATCAAGCAAGGCAAGGTCATCCCCGGGTCTCGCGTCGAGCTGGCCGACTCGCGCATCGGCATGGTCGTGCGCGACGGCGCTGCAAAGCCCGACATCAGCACCACCGAAGGTCTCAAGCAGGTGCTGCTGCACGCGAAGTCGATCGCCTACTCGGACAGCGCGAGCGGCGTGTATATCGAACGCGAGCTGTTCAAGAAGCTCGACATCGAGGAGCAGGTGAAGTCGAAGGCGAAGATGATCCCGCGGATTCCGGTGGCTTCGGTCGTCGCGAACGGCGACTACGAAATCGGCTTCCAGCAGGTCAGCGAGCTGCTGCCCGTCCACGGTGCGACCTTCGTCGGCAAGATTCCCGAATCGCTGCAGTCCGTCACGCGCTTCGCCGCCGGCATCCCCGTCGGCGCGCAGCATCCGAAGGAGGCGAAGGCGCTGCTCGATTATCTTGCGTCGCCCGACGTGCAGGCCGACGTGAAATCGACCGGGCTGGATTCCGCTTCCGCTCATTGAGCCCGATCGGCGGGAAGGCCTGCGTCAGACCGCCTTCCCGTCACCGCCGGCCGGCATCTGCCGTGACCGTGTTGTCATCGGCCCCGTTCGGGGATGCCGGGTCAGACATGGCGAGCCTCTGCGTAAGACGTGTACGATCGCATGCGCCTTCCCACGACGACACGAAGATCACCGCGCAGGCATTACTGATCACGCTGGTCAGCGCGCGCGCCTCGGACATGAAGCGATCGATGCCGACCAGCATCGCCACCCCGGCGACGGGCAGGTCGGGCATGACGGCGAGCGTGGCGACCAGCGCAACCAGCCCGCTACCGGAAACACCGGCCGCACCCTTTGATGTGAGCAGCATGATGGCGAGCATCACCGCGATCTGCGACGCGGAGAGAGGCACGTCGCACGCCTGCGCGATGAACAATGCCGCGAGCGTCAGATAGATCGCGGTACCGTCCAGATTGAAGGAATAGCCCGCCGGCAGCACGAGCCCCACGATGCCCTTGTCGCAGCCGAGTGCCTCGAGCTTGACGATCAGACGCGGCAGGACCGGCTCCGTGGACGATGTCGCGAGGACGATGAGCAACTCTTCGCGCATGTAGCGCAAGAGCCGCCACAGTGCGAAACCGTGCAGTCGCGCGAGCGGAGCGAGCACCAGCGCGACGAACAGCACGCAGGCCACGTAGAAGGACGCCATCAGCTTCGCAAGCGAGCCCACCGACCCGATGCCGAAACGGCCCACCGTGAACGCCATCGCGCCGAATGCGCCGAGCGGCGCGAGCCGCATGATCATCGCGAGCACGCGAAAGACGACCTGGGCGACACCGTCGATCAGCGCAAGCACGGGCCGGCCGGCCCGCGGGTGCGCATTCAGCGAGAAACCGAACAGCAGCGACAGCAGCAGCACCGGTAACACTTCGCCTTTGGCAAACGCGCCGAGCATCGTGTCCGGAATCACGCCGAGTCCGAACGCCACGAGGTCGCGCGGCTCCGCATGCTTCGCATACGGAGCGAGGATGCTCGCATCCAGGTGGTGGACATCGATGTGCATGCCGGCGCCTGGTTGCAGCACGTATGCGGTGACGAGCCCGAACGCGAGCGCAGCGGCGGTCAGCAGATAGAAGAGCGCCAGCGCCCGCACGATCGTGCGGCCGATGGCCTTCCCGTCCGCCAGCGACGTGATGCCCGAGACGATCGTGCAAAAGACGATCGGAGCGATAGTCATCTTCACCAGGCCGACGAACGCATCGCTGAGGGGCTTGAGCATCGCGCCCGCCGCCGGCCATACGTGACCGATGCCGATGCCGAGCATCATCGCGAGCAGAACCTGCACGTAAAGCGATCCAAGCAGTCTGGCCAACCTCACCATCCGTTCCTTCGTGTCTCTCTGTCGTCGTTACGCCGGTGCGCCACTGCCTGCGATACCGCCGCGCCTGGCCTCGATGACCATCTGGTGAAACGCCTCGGCGGCCGGTGTAAGCGGTCGTCCGCGCCGCTTGACGATGCCCACGCGTCGTTTGACGACCGGTTCGACGAGCGGCACGCTCGTGAGAATAGGGTGGTCATGCCCGGGCATCGCCATTGAGGGCACTGCGGCGACGCCGAGCCCTGCTTCGATCAATCCGAGCAGGGTCGTGACGTGGCGCGCCTCGCAGACGCTCGGCACACGCGGTGCCACGGCGGCAAGCGCCTGATCGAGCAGCAGGCGGTTACCGGAAGTCTTGTCCACCGACACGTAATCGTGCTCGTAAAGTTCGTTCCAGGTCACGCGCTTCTTGCGCGCGAGCGGGTGGTCGCGGCGACAGGCGGCAACGAACCGCTCCTGGAGCAGCACCTTGAACTCGATCTCGGCTTCCTGGCTGCCCATGAAGCTCACGCCGAAATCGGCCTCGCCGTTGATGACGGAGCCCAGCACTTCGTTCGCGCTCGCATCGAGCAGCTTGACCCGGATGCGCGGAAAGCGGTGATGATAGCGCGCGATGATCGTGGGCAGAAAGTAGTAGGCCACTGAGGGAACGCACGCGATGGTCACGTGGCCCAGGCGGCTCGATGACACGTCGCGAATGCCGAGCAGGGCGGCATCGAGATCGTCGAGCAGTTGTTCGGCACTCTGGGCGAATACGCGGCCGACAGTGGTGAGGGTGACGCTGCGCGTGGTGCGTTCGAACAGACGCACGCCGAGTGCTTCCTCGAGCTTGTCGATCCGGCGACTCAAGGCAGGCTGGGAAATGTTGACGACATCGGCCGCCTTTCGGAAGCTTCCCGTTTCCACTACGGCGCGAAATGCCTGCAAGTCGGTTAAATCGAAGTTGATCCCCACGGGCAAATCTCCGCCACTCAGATGCCAAGCATTTTGCATGATTCCGCTGGCGCCATGCGTGTTGTGTTGCCTGAAACCCTATGTCTTCGGGTTTGTCCGGCGTTATTGCCCGAACCGCGCACGATAGTGTCGCGGCGATGCGCCGACGTATTTTGCAAACGCACGCTGCAACGCGCCCATGCTTCCGAATCCCGATCGTTCGGCTATCTATGGGAAGATCAGCGCCGATGCCATGGCGTAGATGAAGAAATCGTGGTAATCGAGCACCGAGCCGATCCGGCCGCTGACGGCGGCTTTTCTCGATTGGTGGCTGCCCCGGGGCTCGTCTCGCAAGGTCGTGGTCATCGACGTCTCCTGATATTGATATGTGTGCCGGGCAATGCGGGTGATGCTGGAATCGCCTTATTCGTCGCCGAGCGCCGAAACCGCAGCCCTCAGCGCCAGTAGATAGCTTTGAACACCGAAGCCGCAAATCTGCCCGCGGACGATCTCGGCCAGCACGGAGTGATGCCGAAACGGCTCGCGCGCATGAATGTTGGACATGTGCAATTCGACGATCGGGCACGTGAGGATGGCAAGGGCATCGCGAATGCCGTAGCTGTAATGCGTCCATGCGCCCGCGTTGATCAGCACCGCATCCTGGCGTTCCTCGAAAGCGCGATGAATGCGCTCGCACATCGCGCCCTCGCTGTTCGTCTGAAACGATTCCACCTGTGCACCCAGTTCCGTCGCCAGCCCTTGCAGCCGCGCATCGATCTGCGCGAGCGTGATCGTCCCGTACTGCGCCGGATCGCGCTTGCCGAACATGTTGTGATTGATGCCGTGCAGCATCAGGATCTTCTTCATGCGAATCTCCGTTGCGTGTTCAATCAAAGGGTACGGCCAGACGATCGATCACCGCGCTGGTCTGGGGGCGTACGCCGCGCCACCACGCGAACGCTTCGGCCGCCTGCTCGACCAGCATGCCGACGCCATCCGCGATTCCGTGTACGCCTGCGTTTTTCGCGAGCCGGAGAAACGGCGTCAGACGCTTGCCGTATGCCAGTTCGTAGGCCGTGCCGGCCGGACTGAACACGCTCGGCGGGACCGGCGGCAAGTCGCCGGTCAGACTGGCCGACGTGGCATTGACGACCAGGTCGAAACGCCCCATGCGCGCGAGGTCCGCGTAACCGCTGGCAACGAGCGGGCCGCGCCCGGCCACCTGCGCGGCCAGTGCGCGCGCCTTGTCGACGTCGCGATTCGCGATGACGAGTTCCGCCGGCCCGGCCTCGAGGAACGGCAACAGCGCGCCGCGTGCCGCGCCGCCTGCACCAAGCACCAGGACGCGCTTGCCGGCCATCGGCAGATTGAGGTTCGTTTCGATATCGCGCACCAGCCCGATGCCGTCGAAGTTGTCCGCCAGGATGCGGCCGCCGTCGAACTTGAGCGCGTTGGCCGCGCCCGCGAGCTGTGCGCGCTCGCTGCGTTCGTCCGACATCGCGAACGCTTCGAGCTTGAACGGCGCGGTGACGTTGATGCCCTTGCCGCCGCCGTCGAAAAATGCGCGAACCGCGTCAGCGAAGGCGCCTGCCGGTTCGATCGGCCCCTCGATCGCCGTATAGCCGAGGTCCTGCCGCGTCTCCTGCGCGAAGAGGCTGTGAATCAACGGGGATCTCGTGTGTCCGATCGGATTGCCGATCACCGCGTATTGGTCGGTCATCATTGGCTCGCTTTTGAGTAGAGGACGCCGTCGGCCTGCATCGCGTCGATTTCGGCCGGGTCGAACCCGAGGGAGCGCGCGATCTCCGCGTTGTGCTGCCCGAGATCGGGCGCGACGTCGCGAATCGTCGTGTCGCAATCGGAAAACCGGAACGGCAGGTTGGGCAGGCGCAGGGTCCCGTAGCGCGGATGCTGTTGCTCGACGACCATGCCTCGTGCCTGGATCTGCGGATCGTTCAACACCTCGTCGATGCGCTGCACCTTCGCGCACGGAACGTCGATGCCGTCCAGCAGATCCAGCACCGACGCGACGGAACGCGCGGCCACCCACGGCTCGACCACCGACAGAATCTCCGCGCGGTGCGCATTGCGGCCGGTGCTGTCGTGAAACCGCGTGTCGGCGCCGAAGCCCGCCGGGCCGCCGTGCGTCGCGATCAGCTCGGCGAAGCGCTTCCACGCGTCGTCGACTTGCGCGGCGATCACGAGATCGCCGTCCGCGGCGCGGAACACACCGTAGAGCGTCGAGGTCGGCATGTCGTGCCCGGTCTGCTCGGGCAGCACGCCCTGCAGCGTGTAGCACTGCACCGCATATTCGTGCATCGATACCAGCGTGTCGTACAGCGCCATGTCGACGTGTTGCCCGCGGCCGCTCTTCACGCGCCCCAGCAGCGCGGCGTTGATGGCCGCGACCGCATGGATGCCGGTGTACATGTCGCCGAGCGAGATGCGCAGCAGCGGCGGCCGCTCGCCCGGCGTGCCGACCATCTGCATGATCCCGCTCTTGGCTTCCGCGATCAGCCCGAAGCCCGCGCGATGCGCGTCGGGGCCGGTATGCCCGTACGCCGAAATCGAGCAGTAGACGAGGCCCGGATTGCGCGCGGACAATTCGTCATAACCGAGCCCGAGCTTGTCCAGCGCGCCCGGCCGATAGTTCTCGATGAACACGTCGGCGGAGTCGCACAGCCGCTGCATGAACGCCTTGCCGCGCGCGTCCTTCATGTTGACGCTCACGCCGCGCTTGCCCATGTTGAGCTGCAGGAAGTAGCCGCTTTGCTGGTCGTCGAGCACGGTCGCGTGCTGCCGTCCGGCGTCACCCGACCCGGGCCGTTCGACCTTGATGACTTCGGCGCCGAGCGCCGCGAGACAGCGCCCGACATACGGCCCGGCAAGAAAGTGGCTGTAGTCGACGACGCGAATGCCTTCGAGTGGGCGAGCCTGCATTACAGGGCCTCCGGGCGCCGCGGCACCATCAGGCGATGCTCGCCGTGTTGAACGACCTGGCCGTCCTGATTGATCAGCTCCGACGGCAGCACGACGATGCCCCAACCCGGGCGGCTCTTGCTGGCCCGCATCGAGCCGACGCGGAACTTGACGTGAAGCACGTCGTCGACCTTGATCGGCAGTACGAAATCCCACGTCCAGCCGAGCGACATGCCGGGCAGGAAGCGGTAGTCGCTCTGCGTCTTCAGGCCGTCGGCGATAGACAGGCCGAACAGCCCGTGCGCGACGAGGCAGCCGAAGTGGCTGGCATTCGCGTATTCCTCGTCCACGTGGACGGGCGTATGGTCGCCGGTGAGGTCGGCGTACGCGAGAATGCGCGCCTTGGTCACGGTGTAGCTCGGGCTCGTGCACGTGTCACCCTCGCGGGCGTCGTCCCAGTATTTTTCGACGATCGTCATGGTCATGCCTCCGCGCGCGGGTTGATCGCCAGTGCCTGCGCGACGCAGGAAGCCGGCCTGGCCTGGATCAGTTCGACGGCAAGCCCGTCGGGCAGGCGAAGCCAGTTGCGCCCCTGTGGCATTTCCGTCACGCCGAATCGTTGTGCCGCGGCGAGCGCGGCCTCCAGGTCTTCGCACATCACGCCGAGATGGGCGAGCCGGCCTTCCGGGCCATCGTGTTCCGGCGCGTGGATGAACTGCAGGCCGCCGAGCGTCCAGTACTGCCGCGGCGCGTCGAGCGTGCCGTCCACTTCGCGCAGGGTCATGCCAAGCACGTCCTCGAAGAAGCGGATGTGCCAGCGGATGTCCTTGACCCAGATCGCAACGTGTTCGAGATAGGCTTTCGTGGCATTCATGCGGCGGCCTCCTGCCGTTGGCGGTCGGCCATCGCGCGTTCCAGCCCCTTGATGCAGGCGACGAGCGTGGCATTGACCGGGGTCGGCACGCCGTAGCGCTGCCCCCAGCGCAAGACCGAACCGTTGATGAAGTCGATCTCGGTGATCGAGCCCTTCTCCAGGCTTTGCAGCATCGACGTCTTGAAGGACGCGGGCAGCCCCTCGGCGGCGAGCGTCCAGGCCTGCTCGGGATCGGTCATCGACAGCTTGACGCCGGCTGCCTGGGCCGCCGCGATCGCCTCGGCCACGGCCGCGAGCGACGTCGCCTTCACCAGCGGCTCGTCGTAAAGCTGCCCGTAGGTGAGGCCGGTCAGGCCGGTCAGCGCGCCCGTCGCGACATTCACCAGCAGCTTGTCCCACATCGTGCCGACGATGTTGTCGCTGATCGTCGTGGCGAGGCCGGCGGCATTGAACGCGGCGGCGATCGCCTCGACACGCGGCGTGATGTGGCCGTCGAGTTCGCCGATGTAGGTGTATTTGCCGATCACGCCGGATTCGATATGACCCGCGCCGCGCAGCACGCCACCGACGTAGGTCTTGCCCGCGAGGACGCGCTCGCGGCCGACGACGTCGATCAGGATGTCCTCGTGTCCGAGGCCGTTCTGCAGCGACAGCACGGTGGTGTCGGGCCCCACCAGCGATTGGGCGCCGCGGATGGCCGCATCGGTCTGGAACGACTTGACCAGCACCACCACCAGGTCGGCCACGCCGACATCGGCAACCCGAGTCGTCGCGTGAACGCGGACGTGCCGGGTGCCGCCGGCGTCGTCGACGCGCAGGCCGTCACGGCGCATCGCATCGACGTGTGCCGGCGAGCGGTCGATCAGCCAGGTCTCGTGGCCGGCTTGGGTAAGGGTGGCGCCGATCGCGCAGCCCAGTGCGCCGGCGCCCAGAATTGCTATTTTCAATGCTGTCTCCTTGACGTATGGCATCACGATAGGCGTCGCCGCTCATGCCGCCAATGCAATGGATACAATGATGTCATTGCCATGGACAATAACGTCACGATGCCCGCCGACCTGCCCGACCTGAAGCTGCTTCAGCTTTTCGATCTCCTGTACGACGTGCGCAGCGTCACGCGCGTCGCCGAGCAACTGGGCCAGAGCCAGCCGACGGTCAGCATCTGGCTCGGGCACTTGCGGGAACACCTTCACGATCCGCTTTTCATCCGGACGCCCGGCGGCATGGCGCCGACACCGCAAGCCGACGCGCTGATCGGGCCATGCCGGGAAATTCTCGAATCCCTGCGGCGCTTCACCGCGTGGGAGATCGCGTTCGATCCGGCGACGGCCCAGCGACGGTTTCGCATCTGCATGACCGACGCGAGCCACATCACGCTGCTCCCGCGGCTACTGGCCCATGTCCGCGCGCAGGCGCCGGGCGTCCGGCTGGAGGCTGCACGGATCGACGGCAATACGGAGCGCGCGCTCGAATCCGGCGAAGCCGATCTCGCGATCGGCTATGTACCGTGGCTAGGCGGCGGCATTTATCAGCAGAAGCTGTACGACCAGGACTGGGTATGCCTCGCCAACCGGCATCACCCGAGGATTTGCGGTCGCCTCGGGGCGAAGCAGTATCGTTCCGAAGGACATGTCGCCATTACCGCGGGAACCGGGGCGCAACTCCTCGAACAGGCGCTGCGGCAGGCGCGCATCGAGCGAGACGTGGTGCTGGAGTTGCCGGGTTTTCTGGGGTTGGGTGCGATCGTCCAGACGACCGACCTGATCACGACGCTACCCCGTCATATTGGCCAGACACTGGCTCAGGCGAGCGATCTGGCGGTTCATGCGTGCCCGATCCCGGTCGAAGGCTTCGCGGTACGGCAGCATTGGCATGCGCGCTATCACCATGAGGCCGGCAATCGATGGCTGCGTGGTGTCGTGATTCGTCTGTTCGGTGCATCGGATTGACCTGCGGGTTTGGCGTTCGCGATGGATGCCAGACTGGCCGGCGTCTAGTTGGATGCGAAACGTCCAGAAAGCCGTGTTTTTCGACGTTTTGCGTCGATGTTCGATTCGGTTGAGATTTTTTCAGTCGCATCGAGGCGATATTATTTCTTCAACCGCCAAGATCGTCGGTCGATCCATGAAGCGCGCCAGCATCGCTGCGACGCGGCCCCGCAAGCACGAGAGAGTTGTATGTCGGACACGCCAATCGCCATCGTTGAACACGCCCGCAGGCGAACCGCTCAAGTCCGGGCCGGCGACGCCCCTGTCGCCTTGCAGGATGGTCCCAAGTGGGTGTGCAGGATCGTCCCGGATCACGCGCAGCGGTCCCGCGACGGGCACCGGTCCGCTGGAATACTCTGCCGACTGAAGCCTGCGAACGTCCTGTTGACGGACCCAGTCCCGAGCGCCGGCGGCTGGCTGGCGCGTTCTTCGTCCGACGGGGGCGGCCGGTGTCGTGCCTATGCACATCTCGGCGCGGACTGGATCCTCGAGATGGTCGGCATGCCGGGCGTCGGCCCGTGGCTCGACGAGCACGACACCTGGTGGCCCGGCGCGTACGAGTTGCCGCTGCTCGAACAGTTGTCCGCGAACGAGTCGCCTCTACGCGACCTGCTGGGTGCAACTGCACCCGCCCATCTGTTGATGAGCCTGACCGAAGTCGACGGCACCGCACTCGTGACCGAATCGGACGATGGCATCGAGCGCCCGTTCCGTATTCCTGCCGGTGTGGACACGATCCATTTGGAACCCGTATGCATCCGCGGGCCGGTCGCGCAGTGGCGCGAAACGCTCGTCACCGCGTTCGACCGTGTCCGGCATCTGGTCGGGCTCAGATCGGCCCGCCCTTTCTATCTTTGACGCAAGCACCCGTTCTTCGGCAGGCCACGCAATGTCCGACGCACTCGACTCCTTCGACCGCAAGATCCTGAATATCGTCCAGCGCGACTGCACCGCGACTGCGGATGCCATCGCCGAACGGATCGGTCTGTCCACTTCGGCCGTGCAAAAGCGGCTGAAGCGCATGCGCACCGAAAAGATCATTTCGGCGGAAATCGCGGTGGTCGATCGCGCGGCGGTCGGCAGGCCGATGACGTTCATCGCGGCAATCGAGATCGAACGCGAAAACTACGAGACGGTCGCCAGGTTCCGCGAGTGGTCGAAGGCGCATGACGAAATCCAGCAGATCTACTACGTGACCGGCTCCGTCGACCTGATCGCGATCGTCACCGCACGCGACGTCGAGGCGTACGACCGGCTGTCCGCGCGGATCATGCAGAGCAACCCGATGATCCGCCGGATCAACACGAATGTCGTGCTGAGCGCGGTCAAGGTCGGGCTGTTCGTGCCGGTCGACAAGGACGGCGACGACGAACCGCCGGCCACCTGACGTGCTTGCTTCGCGCGGGAACGGGCGATCCGCCCGTTCCGCATGACAAACCGCAACGGATGACTACCAGAATCGGGCGAAACGCCTAATTTGAAAATCGATTCGCATAACTAACCTGTGTCGTGTATTCAATGAACAGGAGATGATCGAGATGGAACTCAAACTGGCACTGGTCGGTTTCGGCGGAGTCAATCAGGGACTGGTCGAACTGCTCAAAAAGAAGCGTGCGATGCTGGGTGCGGCGGGCCTCGATGTATCGGTGACGATGGTCGCCGACCTGCGGCTCGGGATTGCGACGAATCCTCGCGGTATCGCGCTGGATGTCCTCGACGAAACCGCGCGGCGGGGCGTCGATGCCGAAGCGCTGCGTCGCGATCCCGGCACGCTGGTGTCGCCGGACGTCGGCCTCGGTGCGGTGCTGAAGGCCATCGCGTCGGACCACGTGGATGTCGTCATCGAGGCGACCTTCACCGATCCGAACACCGGTGAGCCGGCGCTGTCGCATTGCCGTACCGCGCTCGAATGCGGCAAGCACGTGATCACGACCAACAAGGGGCCGATCGCGCTCGCACAGCCGGCACTGGCGCGGATTGCCGCGCAATCGGGTGCTTGTGTGATGTACGAGGGCACGGTGATGAGCGGCACGCCGGTGCTGCGGCAGCTCGCGACCTCGCTGCGCGGCTGCGACATCAACGGCTTCGCCGGCATCCTGAACGGCACGTCGAATTACGTGCTCGGTGAGGTCGAGGCCGGCGCGAGCTTCGATGCGGCGATCCTGGATGCGCAGCAGCGCGGCTATGCGGAGGCGAACCCGGCGGCCGACGTCAACGGTTCGGACGTACAGCTGAAGGTCGTCATTCTGGCGAACGCGCTGTGGAATGCCGGCCTCAAGCGTGGCGACGTGACGTGCCGCGGCATCGTGGAATTGACCGAGTACGACGTGCGCGCGGCGGCGGCGGAGCGCATGTCCTGGCGGTTGATCGGCTCTGCCGTCCGCCATCCGGACGGCACCGTCACCGCGAGCGTCGAACCGCGCAAGCTGCCGGCCGGCCATCCGCTGCTGGCCGCGAGCGGCGTGACAAACGCGATCACGTTCGACACCGACGTGCTCGGCGGGGTGACGATCAGCGGGCCCGGCGCGGGGCGCGAGGAAACGGCGTTTGCGATCCTCTCCGATCTGATCGAGCTGGCGGACAGGATTGGCGCAGCCTCGCACGAGGTGGCCGCATGAGTGCGCGCGATGCGGTGATGAGCGACTGCACGGGCGCCGGCGTAGCCGATGTCCGGTCGCCGTATGACGGCTCAACCGTCGGTCAGGTTCGTCTGTCGCGTGTCGACGCGGCGCCGGTCCTCGTCGAGCGCGCGCTCGACGGCGCGCGCGCGGCCGCCACCATGCCGCGCAGCCAGCGGGCCGACATCCTGTTTCGCGCAGCCGCGAGCGTGGAGGCACAGGCGGAGACATTTGCACGCACGATCGCGCTCGAAGCGGGCAAGCCGCTGCGGCAGGCCCGCAAGGAAGTCGCGCGCTGCGTGAACACGCTGCGCCTGTCGGGGGAGGAAGCGAAGCGGCTCAACGGCGAGACGATCCCGTTCGACGGGTATCCCGGCTCCGAGGATCGCAGCGGCTACTACACACTGGAACCGCTGGGCGTGATTCTCGCGATCACGCCCTTCAACGACCCGCTGAATCTCGTTGCACACAAGCTCGGACCGGCGATCGCGACCGGCAATTCGGTCATCCTGAAGCCGTCGTTGCTCGCGCCGCTGTCCGCACAGGCGCTCGTCGATGTCCTGTGGGAAGCCGGTGCGCCGCGCGACGCGCTGCAGATCGTGCATGGCGGCGCGGACATCGCGTCCGCTCTGGTGCGCGACCGGCGAATCCGGATGGTGACCTTTACCGGCGGCCCGCAGACCGGCGAAGCCATTACGCGCGATGCGGGACTCAAGAAGGTCGCGATGGACCTGGGTGGAAATGCGCCGGTGATCGTCATGGCCGACTGCGACCTGAAGGATGCCGCCGAATCCTGCGTGTCGGGCGCGTTCTGGGCGGCGGGACAGAACTGCATCGGCACGCAGCGGATCTTCGTCGCCGAGGCCGCGTACGAGCCGTTCATGCGGTATTTCGTCGAACTGACCGGCAGGATGGTCGTTGGCGATCCACTGGACGATGCGACCGACATGGGGCCGATGATCGGCGAGGAACAGGCAATCCGCATCGAACGCTGGGTCGACGAAGCAGTCTCGGGCGGTGCGACAGTGCTGACCGGCCATCGGCGGCGCGGGGCGCTGTATGAACCGACGGTGCTCGCGGATGTGCCGCACGACGCGCGTGTATGGACCGACGAGGTATTCGCGCCGGTCGTGACGATCGAAAAATTCACCGACCTGCAGCAGGCGCTCGACGCGGCCAACGCGTCGGAGAGCTGCCTGCATGCAGGCGTGTTCACCAACCGGCTGGAAGTGGCGCTCGGCGCGGCCGAGCGCCTGCAGGCGGGCGGCGTGATGATCAACGATTCGTCCGATTACCGTTTCGACGGCATGCCGTTCGGCGGATTCAAGCATGGGTCGCTGGGCCGCGAAGGCGTTCGGTTCGCGATGACGGAAATGACGCAGCCGAAGGTGGTCTGCTTCAGGCGGAACCGGCGGCTGTCGAGCTGATGCGCAAGCGCAGGCCCCTCGCGGGCCGGCGCGGCGCGAACCGGAGCGGTGTGAGCAACGTATCGAAGAAGGAGTCGAGGATGCCAGCAGCAATTCCTGCATGCAAACCGGCGGCGGACGCGCTGGTGGTCGAGGATATTCACAAGTCGTTCGGTGGTGTCGAGGTGCTGAAGGGCATCTCGCTGACCGCGAAGAATCACGAGGTCGTGTCGATCCTCGGCAGCAGCGGGTCGGGAAAAAGTACGTTCCTCAGGTGCATCAACTTGCTGGAAATGCCCGACCGTGGCCGGATCTGCGTGAATGGCGAAACGCTCGTGCTGAAACAGGCAGGCCGCGACGGCGCGCTCGTCGCGGCCGACGCGCGGCAGGTGATGCGCGTGCGCCGCAAGCTCGCGATGGTGTTCCAGCAGTTCAATCTCTGGGCGCACATGACCGTGCTGCAGAACGTGATGTTCGTACCGGTGCGTGTGCTCGGCGTGCCGAAGCACGACGCCCGCGACAAGGCGATCGCGATGCTCGAACGGGTCGGGCTCGCCGGCAAGTGCGACTACTATCCGAACCAGCTGTCGGGCGGCCAGCAGCAGCGCGTTGCGATTGCACGTGCGCTTGCGACCGACCCCGACGTGATGCTGTTCGACGAGCCGACGTCGGCGCTCGATCCGGAACTCGTCGGAGAAGTATTGAAAGTGATGCGCTCGCTGGCCGACGAGGGGCGCACGATGCTCGTCGTCACGCATGAGATGGGGTTCGCACGCGAAGTCGCGAACCGCGTCGTGTTCGTCCACCAGGGACGAATCGAGGAAGACGGCAGTCCAGACGAGGTGTTCGCGAGCCAGAAATCGCCGCGTTTCCAGAAGTTTCTGTCCAGCATCATTTGATGCGGATTCAATGTCAACCGGAGGGGAAACCATGAAGAAGCTGATTCAGTCGCTGTGCGTGGGAGCAGCATTGCTCGGATCGGTCGCGCATGCCGAGCAGGTCGTGCGGGTCGGCACGCTCGCCGATTACGCGCCGTTCGAATACAAGGACGCATCCGGCACGCTGCAGGGCATGGAGATCGACATCGGCAAGAAGATGTGCGACACGATGAAGGTCAAGTGCCAGTGGGTGACGATGGATTTCGACGCGCTGATTCCGGCACTCAAGGCAAAGCAGATCGATGCGGTGCTCGCACAAATGTCGAAGACGCCGGAGCGTGAGCAGTCGGTGGACTTCACGCGCATTTTCACGACGGCACCCGTGCAGCTCGTCGCGAAGCAGGGCTCGGGCATCACGGACAACGCCGCCACGCTGCGTGGCAAGACGATCGGCGTTCAGACGGCATCGACGCACGAATCCTATCTGCGCCGCCGCCTGCCGGCGAGCAAGTCGGGGATCAACGTGAAGGTCTATCAGACGCTCGACGAGGCCTGGCTCGATCTCGAGGCCGGGCGCGTCGATGCGGTGTTCGCCGACAACACGGTCGCGTACGACTGGCTGACGAAGGCCGGCAGGAAGGAAGGCTTCGACTTCGTCGGCAAGCCGATCGCCGATGCGGAAATCTTCGGCGACGGTACGGCGATCGCGGTACGCAAGGGTGACGCGCCGTTGAAGGCGCTGTTCGACAAGGGCATCGCGCAGGTGCAGGCGGATGGCACGTTCGCCGCAGCCAACAAGCGCTATTTCCCGTTCAGCATCGCGCCGCAATAACCGCGCATCGGTACCGCGCGGGCGCCGGACGGCGGCCTGCGCGATCCGGGTCTTACACGGAGCGATATTACGATGGATATCCTGGTGAACTACGGCGCGCAGATCGCGGCTGGCGCGCTCGTCACGCTGGAGCTTGCAGTCGCCGCGCTGTGCGTCGGCATGCTGCTCGGCATCGCCGGTGCGTCGGCAAAACTGTCGAGCCTGGGGTGGCTCAGACATGCGACCTATGCGCTGACCAATTTCCTGCGCGGCATTCCCGAGTTCCTGATTCTGCTGATCTGCTACTTCGGGCTGTCGCATCTGCTCAACGCGCAATTCGATGGCGCGCTTGTTATCAGCCCGTTCTCCGCCGGCGTGATCGCGCTCGCCGTGGTGTTCGGCGCCTACTCGTCGGAGATGTTCCGCGGCGCGTTCATCGCGGTGCCGGCCGGACAGATCGAGGCCGCGCGCGCGTACGGGATGACACGCCTGCAGACACTGTGGTACGTGCGCCTGCCGCAGGCGTGGCGCATCTGCCTGCCGAGCCTGAACAACATGTGGCAGAACTTGCTGAAGGACACGTCGCTGGTATCGATCGTCGGGCTCGAGGACATGTTGCGCAAGGCCAACATCGCCGCGCAGTTCACCAAGCAGCCATTCGTCTTCTACGTGACGGTCGGAATCGTCTATTTCGGCTTTCTCGCCGTATCAAACCCGGTGTTCGCGTGGCTCGAGCGCATCGCGGGCCGCGGTTACGCAAAACGCACCTGAGGAGGGCCATGTGATGAACGACTTTCTTTCCCTCATCGTGCAGTCCGGCCTGGACGTCGCGCGCGGCATAGGGACCACGCTCGAGCTGCTGGTGCTGTCATGCACCCTTGCGTTCGCACTCGCGGTGCCGCTGGCTGTCGCGCGCACGTCGGCGTGCCGGTGGCTGTCGACACCGAGCCGCCTGTTCATGTCGGTGTTTCGCGGCACGCCGCTGCTGGTGCAGATTTTCGTGCTGTATTACGGGCTCGCGCAGTTCTCGATCGTGCGTGCGTCGCCGCTGTGGCTGCTGGTCGGCGGATCGTTCTCGTGCGCGCTGTGCGCGCTGACGCTCAATCTCGCGGCCTACATGGCGGAAGACATCCGGGGCGGGATCGCAGGCGTTCCGGCCGGCGAGAAGGAAGCCGCGCTCGCGTTCGGGATGAGCCGCTTCATGCTCACCTGGTTCGTGATCGTACCGCGCGCGGTCGGCATCGTTGCGCCGACGCTCGGCAACGAGATCGTGCTGCAACTGAAGTCGACCGCGCTGGCCAGCACGATCACCGTGCTCGACCTCACCGGCGTCGCGCGCCGCATCTCCATCGAAACCTATACGACCGACGCGCTGATGCTGGCCGGCATCGTGTACGTCGGCATCACGGCTGTGCTTTCGACCGTGCTCAAACGCATCGAAGGCCTGCTGAATCGCCATCTGGGCAGCGTGCGTGCTTGACGGGCGCCGCATGAACGCGACACAACGAACGATCCGAGGACGACATGGGATACAAGCTTGAAACGCTGGCGCTCGCTGCGGACCGCGACGTGACCGACGAGAAGTCGGTCGCGCCGGCGATCCACTATTCGGCGGTGTTCAAAGCGGCCGGCAGCGAGGAATTCGCGGAGATGTCGAGCGTGCCGCAGCATCCGCGCAACTACACCCGCTACGGCAATCCGGTTCACGAGCGCGTGAAGGCGATCATGGCGGAGCTCGAGGGCACCGAGACCGCGCTCGTCACGGCGTCCGGAATGGGCGCGATCGCGACCGCGATCCTCAGTGTCGTGAAGGCCGGCGATCACGTCGTCGGCCAGACGCGTCATTACATGAGCACCACGAAAATGCTCGACGACATGCTGCGCCGGTTCGGCGTCGAGGTGACGTTCGTCGATCAGACCGACGTGGGCGCGTTCGATCGTGCGATCCGGCCGAACACGCGGCTGATCGTGCTCGAGTCGCCGGTCAATCCGCTGCTGCTCGTGACCGACATCGCCGCGGTGACTGAAATCGCAAGGGCGCGCGGCATCCTGACGCTCGCGGACAACACGTTCGCGTCGCCGGTCAATCAGCAGCCGCACCGGCTCGGTGTCGACATCGTCGTGCACAGCGCGACCAAGTATCTGGGCGGTCATCACGACCTGACCGGCGGCGTGATCTGTACGAGCCGCGTGCTCGCAGAGCAGATCTGGCATACGCACATCACGCTCGGCTCGGTGCTGTCCCCGATGGACGCGTGGCTGCTGCTGCGCGGGCTGCGCACGCTGCCGATGCGCGTCGAGCGGATCAACGCGAACGCTCAGGCGCTCGCCGAATTCCTCGAAGCGCACGCGAAGATCGAACGCGTGTTTTATCCGGGCCTGCGCAGCCATCCGCAGCACGGACTCGCATGCCGGCAGATGCGCGGCTTCGGCGGTGTGGTGGCGTTCGGCGTGCGGGGAGGCTACGGCGAAGCGCAGCGCTTTGTCGAGGCGCTGCGCTTGCCGCTGAATGCAGGCAATCTCGGCGGCGTCGATTCGCTCGCGATCCATACGGCATCCATGTGGGCGGGCACGATGTCGGCGGAGCAAATGCGCGCTGCCGACATTCCGCTCAATTTCATCCGCTATTCGGTCGGCATCGAGCACATCGACGACCTGAAAAGCGATATCGCGCAAGCATTGGAGCAGATCTGACACGGACCGGTGCGCACGCTCGATCGACGTCTCGTGTGCGTCGCGCCGACCTTTGAATCGATTCGGGCACGAGATGCGCGGATTGCAACGACGGAGCACGGACTATGCATGACATCACAGTACTCGACGGCGGCATGGGGCGCGAACTGGCGCGGATGGGGGCGCCGTTCAGGCAGCCGGAGTGGTCGGCACTCGCGCTGATGGAAGCGCCGCATTACGTCGGCCTTGCGCACGACGCATTCGTCGCGGCGGGTGCCGACGTGATCACCGCGAACAGCTATGCGGTCGTGCCGTTCCATATCGGCGAGGAGCGGTTCCGTCGCGACGGAGTCGCGCTCGCGGCCCTTGCCGGGCAACTCGCGCGGCAAGCGGCGGACCGCGCAGGGCGGCCCGTGCGCGTCGCAGGATCGCTTCCGCCGACTGGCGGTTCCTACCGCCCCGACCTGTTCGACGCGGCGCGCGCCGATGCCATCTTGGCGACGCTCGTCGATGGGCTCGATCCATACGTCGACCTGTGGCTGGCCGAGACGCAGAGCTTGACCGACGAGATCAGCGCGGTCCGGCGTGCGCTCGGTGAGAATCCGAAGCCGCTCTGGGTCTCGTTCACGCTGCGTGACGACGTTGACGTTGACGTTGACGTTGACGTTGACGTTGACGTTGACGTCGACGTGGGCGCCACGCCGGTACTGCGATCGGGACAGACACTCGAGGAAGCGATCGACGCCGCCGTGTCCGCGCGCGCGACCGCGCTGCTGTTCAACTGCAGCCAGCCGGAGGCGATGGGGGCGGCGATCGAGACGGTGCGGCGCACGCTCGCGCGAACGGGAACGTCGCTCGTGATCGGCGCCTATGCGAACGCGTTTCCGCCTCAGCGCGCCGATGCGCGCGCGAACGAGGAACTCCATGGTTTGCGCGGCGACATCGATCCGCCCGGCTATGCAAGATGGGCAGAGCAGTGGCTTGCGCTGGGCGCGCAGATCGTCGGCGGGTGTTGCGGAATCGGTCCCGGCCACATCGCGGCATTGCGCGACGCGGTCGATGCACGCGGCGCCGGGCACACCGGGTTCGGCGAATGAAGATCGACGGCCTGGACCAGAAGATAATCGACGCGTTGTGTGCCGATGCGCGGATTCCGCTCGCGGTGCTGGCCGACAGGATCGGTCTGTCCAGGCAGGCGGTCCGGAACCGGATCGACCGGCTCGAAGCGCTGAACATCATTGCAGGGTATACGGTGCGGCTCGCATTGCCCGACGATGTCGTGCCGGTGCGCGCCGTGATGCTCGTTTACCGCAAGGACCGGATGCGCGGCGCGGACGTGCTTGCCGCACTCGAGCGGATTGCCGAGGTGCGCGATTGCGCGGTGCTCAGCGGCGAGGTCGATTTGCTGGTGCAGATCGAGGCTGCGACGCACGAGCGCGTCAGCGAAATCTGGGCAATGATCAGCGCGATGGACGGCGTACAGAACATCACGACCAGCTTCGTGCTTGACTCGGTGGTCCATAAGCGGTGAGCAATCCGGTCGCGTGGGTGAAGGAAGGCGGGATTCGGCGGGACCGTCGGCGTTGATGGCGACCTGCCGGGCAATTGACGGCGGGTTGTCGGGGGCGGGAAATATGACGACGGTCACTTGCGGCGACATGGTGATCAGATATTTCAGCGCGCATCTCTTGGTGATTCGGTCTTGTGGTCACGCTTGCCACCGCCCCATGTCGCTTCCAGCATGCGCGGACATCATCGGAACAGTGCCTTGGCGTGAGTGGCGCGCTCGTTGCCGCCTTAAATTTTACATAATTGGCACTCTCGTCGGACCGCCTGTCTCCGCTAAGTTCACTTGTCGGGCGCGACATCTGAACTTGGGACCTACACCGCATGCCAGCATCGTGGCGGTTTGTCGCGAGCGTTCCGAACGTAACCGAGCCCGTGAGGGCAACTTTTTGGGCATTCTGGCGGGAAATTGCTCGGCGTCCCTTTGCCATCAGGGCATTGCGGTCGATATTGGATTGCCGCTGAGCCGAGTGTGGGTAGGCTTGTGGGTAGGACGCTATCTTCAACTGCGGGAGTCTTACCTGGCGGGTCTACGCGAGCGATGGTTGCAGTTGGCTGCCTTCCGCCAGTCAAGGTTTTCCAGCTATGAGCTTGCCCCCCGAAAAACGAATCCCTTGCTGAGCGTTTAAGCTCAAGCAAGGCGAGTCAAGAAGATGAACAAAACGAAGCGGGCACGCTACACGCTTGAATTCAAGCTGGAAGCCGTTCGGCTGGTCAAGGCAGGCCAGAGCGTTACGGCGGTGGCCGCGACGCTGGACGTGCCGGCGCAATCGATTTCCAACTGGGTCAAAGCTGCACGGGAAGGCAAGCTCGGCGGAGCTGACACGAAGCCGGTAAGTCCGGAGCAGATGGCGTTGTCGAGACTTCGTGCCGAAGTGGCGCGGCTGAAGATGGAGCGCGACATCCCAAAAAAAGGCCGGTGCGCATTTCGCGAAGGACTCGACGTGAAGTACGCCTTCATCGAACGCAATCGCCGTCACTGGCCGATTTCGGTGTTATGCGAGGTGCTGGGAGTCAGCCCAAGCGGTTTTCACCAGCGACGGCAACGCGCCGCTCAGGGCAAGCCGCAGCGCAGTCGCTTGGGCGACGATGCGCCCGTCATTATCGGCCTGTTTAGCCGGCAAGTGGTGGGTTGGTCAATGCAGCCGCATAGGAAAGCCGAACTGGTCACGGATGCGCTGCGCATGGCATGGTTCCGACGCCGGCGTGATTGGGAAAGCGACCGTGGCAGCCAGTATTGCATCCGTCTGACGGCAGCGAACCTGACTGAACTCGCGTGACCGCGGCGCGGGGCGCGATGCGGCGGTGCGTGCCGCAGTCGCGCACCTGGATGCAACGGGCGTGAGGATGACGGCCGCGTGCGGCCGGCGAAGTCGGAACGGGGAGCACCATCTTGCGCCGGCTCAAAGCCGACAGGGCTCGGGTCAACCCGAATTGCGGCCGGACAACGATGCGCCTATCTTTCTACATCATACGTATGACCTAGAGAGAAATCATGGTGACCCTCCACCGGCAGGTCCTGAATCAGATGGGCGAGCAGATTTGCTCGGGCGTACTGGCGCCCGGCGACATCCTGCCGTCCGAGGATGAACTCGCCGAACAGCTGCAGGTCAGCCGCATCACGATCCGCGAGACGGTCAAATCGCTGTCCGCCAAGGGCATGCTGCAAGTGCGGCGCCGCTACGGCACGATCGTGCTGCCGCGTGCGAAATGGCAGCTGTTCGATCCCGACGTCATTACCTGGCGTGCGCGCGCCGGCACCGTCGACGAAGGGCTGATTCAGGACTTGATGGAACTGCGCCTGATCATCGAGCCCAACGCGGCCAGACTCGCCGCGAAGCGCGCAACCGATGAAGATCGCATCGCGATCCGGCGCGCCTACCGGGCGATGGAGCGCGCGGTGGCCGGTGATGGCGAATACGTGCCTGCCGATCTCGCGTTTCATGGCGCGATTCTCACTGCCTGTCACAACCAGTTCGTCCAGCAGATGCAGAACGCGCTGTCGTCCATCCTGCAAACGAGTTTCGAGCTCAGTTCCGAGATCGCCGGCGGTCCGGCACGGTCGCTGCCGATGCACGAAACGCTTTGCGTCGCAATCGAAAAGGGCGACGAGGCTGCTGCGGAACAAGCGGTGCTCACGCTCATCAGGCGCGCCGAACAGGACTTCGAGGATCGCGCCGCACTTGACCGGGCCTCTGCCGACCAGCGCGCCTGACACCCTGACACGAAATCGGCATTGACATCATCGCGGCCGGCTACGGTCGCGACGGATACACTCGCGTGCGATTTCCCATCATAGAGAGGAATGCGAACAAATGACGTCACTATTCAACCTGAGTGGCCGCACGGCGCTCGTCACCGGCTCGGCACGCGGTATCGGCTTCGCGCTGGCGGAAGGGCTCGCGACGGCAGGCGCGCGCATCGTTCTGAACGGAACGCAGCCCGACACGGTTGCCGCCGCGGTCAGCCAGCTTGCCGGCAAAGGGTTTGACGTGCTGGGTCGAGCGTTCGACGTGACGGACGAGCAGGCCGTTGCCGACGCGTTCTCGCAATGGGATCAGGACGGTGTGCAGATCGACATCGTCATCAACAATGCCGGTATCCAGTTTCGCAAGCCGCTCGTCGAGCTCGAACTGGGCGACTGGCAACGGGTGATCGACACCAATCTGACGAGTGCGTTCATTGTCGCGAAGCAAGCGGCGAGACGCATGATCGCGCGCGGCACCGGCGGCAAGATTATCAATATCGGCTCGCTCACGAGCGAAGCCGCGCGCGCGACGGTCGGCGCGTATACAGCCGCCAAGGGCGGGATCAAGATGCTGACCCGTGCGATGAGCGCCGAATGGGCAGTGTCGAACATTCAGGCGAACGCGATCGGTCCCGGCTACATCCTGACCGACATGAACAAACCGCTCGTCGAAAACGCGGCGTTCGATGCGTGGGTGAAAAGCAGCAATCCGACGCAGCGCTGGGGCAAGCCGGAAGAACTCGTCGGCACGGCGGTGTACCTGTCATCTGCCGCGTCGAGCTATGTGAACGGTCAGATCATTTATGTCGATGGCGGTTGGCTGGCCGTCCTTTGAAATCAGATTCGCGCGGAGAACATGCATACGAAAAGCAGCCCGCGCACCCGTCAATCGTTCACGCGCCACACCTATCCGGAGACATCATGGAAAGCGCCAAACCCGTAGCCCCCCAAAGATGGTGGTATCTGATGCCCATCATCTTCATCACCTATAGCCTCGCCTATCTCGATCGCGCGAATTATGGTTTCGCTGCGGCCGCCGGGATCGATAAGGATCTCGGCATCACGCATGGCATGTCGTCGCTGATCGGCTCGCTGTTTTTCCTCGGCTACTGTCTGTTCCAGGTGCCGGGCGCGATCTACGCGCAGCGCAACAGCGTGAAGAAACTGATCTTCATCAGCCTGATCCTGTGGGGCCTGTGCGCCGCGGCGACCGGGATGGTCAGCAACATTCCGATGCTGATGGTCCTGCGCTTCGTTCTCGGCGTGGTCGAAGCAGCCGTCATGCCGTCGATGCTGATGTACATCAGCCGCTGGTTCACGCGCACCGAACGCTCGCGCGCGAATACGTTCCTGATTCTCGGCAATCCGGTGACCGTGTTGTGGATGTCGGTCGTGTCGGGCTATCTGGTCCGCAGCTTCGGATGGCGCGAGATGTTCGTCATCGAAGGCTTGCCGGCGCTGGCGTGGGCAGTCGTCTGGTGGTTCACCGTCAAGGATCGTCCGGCTGATGCGCCATGGATGACGGATGCAGAAAAGGCCGAACTCGACGCACGTCTGAAAGCAGAGCAGGCGCATATCGCGCCGGTGCGCGACTACAAGGCCGCATTCCGGTCGTCGGTCGTACTGAAATGCTGTGCGATTCATGCGCTTTGGAGCATCGGCGTGTACGGCTTCATCATGTGGCTGCCGTCGATACTCAAGGGCGCGTCGAAAATCGACATCGTATCCGTGGGCTGGCTCGCCGCCGTTCCATATTTCGCCGCGATCATCCTGATGCTGCTCGCATCATGGCTGTCGGACAAGACGCGCAACCGCAAGCTGTTCGTCTGGCCGCTGTTGCTGATCGGCACGATTGCGCTCGTGGCGTCGTTCCTGGTCGGCGGATCTCACTTCTGGATCTCGTTCACGCTGCTCGTGATTGCCGGTGCGACGATGTATGCGCCGTACGGGCCGTTCTTCGCGCTCGTACCGGAACTCATTCCGAGCAACGTACTGGGTGGTGCGATCGGCATCATCAATTCGAGCGGTGCATTGGGCGCGTTCCTCGGATCGTGGGTCGTCGGCTACCTGAACGGTGCGACCGGCAGTCCGTCGGCTTCGTACATCTTCATGGCGGTTGCGCTGCTGCTGTCGGTGATCCTGATGATTACCGTTCCGGCCCGTTCCGGGCAGCGTTCGGCCGAGGAACCGGCGGTCTCGCTGCGCCGCACGTGAAGTGCCGCATCGCCCAATTCATTGACTCGCTATTGGTAGACAAGAAATGACCACTCCGATTACTGACGTCAAGGTCATTCTGACCGCGCCGGAAGGTATCAACCTGATCGTCGTCAAGATTGAAACCAGCCAGCCGGGCTTGTATGGCCTTGGATGCGCGACATTTGCGTATCGGCACGTCGCCGTCAAATGCGTCATCGAGGAGTATCTGCGGCCGCTGCTGATCGGCCGCGACGCGGAGGCCATCGAGGAAATCTGGCAATTGATGCACCAGAATGCGTACTGGCGTAACGGCCCGATCGAGAACAATGCGATTTCGGGCGTCGACATGGCGCTGTGGGACCTCAAGGGCAAGATGGCGAACATGCCGCTCTATCAGCTTTTCGGGGGGAAATGCCGTGAAGGCGTGCCGGTTTATCGGCATGCGGACGGACGCGACCTCGGAGAGCTGTGCGAGAACATTCAGAAGTATCGCGAGCAGGGCATCACGCACATCCGCTGCCAGAGCGGCGGCTATGGCGGCGGCGGATACGGCAGGGCGCCGGCGAGCGCGCCGCACGGTGCGGCCGACGGCGTCTATCTGGACAGCAAGCAATACATGCGCGAGACGCTGAAGCTGTTCGACGGCATCCGCAGCAAGGTCGGCTTCGATGTCGAGCTGTGCCACGATGTTCACGAACGCTTGAAGCCGGTTGAGGCCATTCGTTTCGCTCGAGAACTCGAGCCATTCGACCTGTTTTTTCTCGAGGACGCGATCGCGCTGGAAGAGGGCGAGTGGATTCGCCAGCTGCGGGAGAAGACATCAACGCCGCTTGCGCAAGGCGAGCTCTTCAACAATCCCTATGAATGGCGCTTCCTGATTACCGAGCGGTTGATCGACTTCATCCGGGTTCATCTGAGTCAGATCGGCGGCATTACCGCTGGCCGCAAGCTGCAGATATTTGCCGAGCAGTTCGGCGTGCGAACGGCGTGGCACGGCCCGGGCGACATGTCGCCGCTCGGGCATGCGGCGAACATTCATATCGATCTCGCGGCGCGCAATTTCGGCGTGCAGGAATGGTCCGGAACCGAGCCGCCCAATTTCGTGATTCAGGAGCTCAAGGGGCCGAGGGCGGCATTGCTCGATGTATTCCCGGGTCTTCCCGAATTCCGGAACGGATACGTGTACGCCAACGACAAACCAGGGTTGGGCGTGGATATCGATGAGGTAGAGGCAGCGAAATATCCGTGCGAAAACACGGTGGCGGTCTGGACGCAAACGCGGCTCAGGGACGGCACCTTGCAGACTCCGTAACCAGCGCGGATCGAGGGCCGGCCGGGATTTGTGAATATGCGAAGCTTCGCATATTCACGATTAGAGGCTGGTTCAAAAAAAACGGCTCAGCACACCTGAAGATATTTCAGCAGACAAGCGAGCAGCCGAGTTTCAAGCACGCTTCGTGAATGTCTATGTCTGCACGACGATCGAACCGCGTGCTTGGACGACGGAAATCGTGGCGCCAGGAGTGAGTACGTTCGACCACCCAGCGATAGGTGCCGAGTCCGCTACCGTGTTCGCTGCGACGCTTCGCGATCACGGGTTTGATGCTGCGCTCGCGCAGCGCGCGTCGGTGCAGCGTGGAATCGTAGCCGCGATCAGCGTAGACGACGCCAGGCTTCTGAAGTGGTCGACCACGCACGCCCCGAATCGGTGGAATCGCATCGACGAGCGGCAGCAGTTGGGTGACGTCGTTGGTATTCGCGCCGCTCGGAATCGCAACGATGGGAGCGCCGCTGGCGTCTACGAGGATGTGGTGCTTGGAGCCCGGGCGCGCGATCCGTGGGGTTCGGGCCAGTTTTTCGCCCGCCCCGGCGGCCCGTACCGACGAGGAGTCGATCGCGGCATATGAGAGGTCGAGTAGGCCAGCCGTGCGCAACTTGACTTGTCGAGCAGTAACTCGTGCAGTTGCTCCCGCACGCTGGCCTTCTGCCAGTCGTCCAATCGTCACCAGCAAGTTGGGCCCGGGCCGAAACCCAGCCGGGTCGGCAACCCTATTTAGTTGGTACGTCCCGGAAGAGTTGCCAAACTTTTCTAACAAGACGAGAAGTCCGCTCGCGTCTGGTTACCATGGACAGCGGCCACGTCGGCATCGTTGCGTCGCAAATACTGGCGAACCGCACGCCAGTGAAGTGAAGCCGTTTTGTCGAAGCGGGCAGAATCGTCGCGCCGAGTTTCGCCGAGACGAGCGACAACATGGTTAAAGCGCGGTTGGCTTCAGCAACGATTCTGGCTTCGAGTCCCGCCGCTGCAAATACACCCAGTATCTGGGCGTGAAGTACGGGCCCCTGCTCTGCGGGGAAGAGAATCAGTCCCTGATCGGCAATTTCCGCTAACGAGGTATCGCCGATCGTGCCGTCGTCGAACAGAACGGCCAAGCTGATCTCGGCCGGGAAATCGTGAACTACTATAGGGCTCTCGGTAATGAATGGAGGATGGGCGAATCCGATGTCAATCGCCCCGTCCGCCAAGGCCTTGAGCTGATCATTGGTCGAGAGTTCCTTCAGGTCCGGCTGGATCGCCGGATATTGCGCTTTCAAGGCTAGCAATCGCTGCGGTAAATGCTGATAGAGAGCGGCCGAATCGAAGCCGATCCGGATTACCCCTGCCTCTCCGAGCGATGCCGATCTTGCAAAGGCGGCCGCACGTTCTGCGTGATGAACAGACGCTTGAGCTTCTTCAAGAAAAGCCATACCGGCCGCAGTCAGGCTCAAACGCCGATGAGCACGGATGAATAGTGGAACGCCGACGTCCTTTTCAAGGCGTGCGATTGACTGGCTGAGCGGTGGTTGAGCCATCCCGAGGCGCTGGGCGGCACGCCCCATGTGTAACTCTGCCGCAACAGCAAGAAAGTGGCGTAGATGGCGAAGCTCCATATCGCCACGATATCAAAAAACATCACCGACAGCATGGATGCATTATTAATCCAATCGGACAATGGTGACAATTTCTGCTACCTGGAACTGTCCATGCGCCCTGCTCGAATTGTCCTCGCTGCGCTGTTCAGCCTGTCTGCCCTGTCGGCACGACAGACGTGTGCCGAGATCATTCGTCGAGACTATATGGTCCCGGACGAAGACGGTCTGCAAATTTTCGTGCGGGAAATTCGTGACACCCAGGCCTGTTCTGATCGCGGCCCGATGCTCTTGGTCAACGGTGGACGGCCCGGCGTGCTAGCAAGTTGGGACGTTAATGCACCCGGCACGTCGACGGCGGAGGAACTCGCAAAAGCGGGACATCACGTGTATCTGATGGATGTGCGAGGGTTCGGGAGATCCAGTTTTCCTACCGAAATGAAAGGTGGGCAGTTCGCAACCCCGCCCGCTGTTCGATCCAACGAAGCGGTGCGCGACATTGCCGCCGTAGTAGAGGATATTAAACGCCGAAATCCAGGCGAAACGCGCCTGGCGGCCATGGGTTGGGCGACTGGCTCTCAATGGCTTGGACATTACGCATCGCTTTACCCCGGAAAGATCACTTACTTGGTTTATTACAACGGGGCATATGGTGGTCCGTCCGGAGGATGGCGCCTGCAGGCGGAATTTGGCGATCCACGGCATCCAGCAGAACTGGATCGCAAGCGATTCGGTGCTTACCAGTTGTCGACGGCCGATGCGCTCGTCGGCCACTGGCGCGATGAAGGTATCAATCCGGCTTTTCTCTCGCGCTATGTTGATCTAGCCATGGAAGGGGATCGAACCGCGGATACACGTACGCCCCCGAGCTTTCGGCATCCCACCGGACCATTTGCCGACACATTATTGTTGGTTAACGGTCGACAGATTTTTGATGCTTCATTTATCCGCTCTCATGTCTTGATCTTGAGATCGGGTAACGATTTTTGGTCGCGTCCCGTCGATGCTCACACACTTCTTGCTGATCTAACGAACGCGGCGTCAGCGCAATTTGTTGAACTCGCGGGCGCTTCCCACTATGCCAATCTTCAACCAGGACCGGATCGAGAGAAATTTCTACAGGCCATACTTGCCTTTACGGCTCCTTTGGAAAAGAAGCATCGGGATCTGCCTTACGAATGTTCTCCATGAAGTGACTTCGTGCGTGTTTTGTGGGGGGAGGCTTCCGACCTGTCGTCCGCCAGTCCGGCGCCATGCCTGTCAAGCAGCGACCACGAAACAGGCCCGCGATACGCGGGCCTCGTACAATCAGCAATTGCCTTTCTTCGCCTGTCCGGGCGGGCAGAAGCCGTTCCCCGGCCCGCCCTGCGGTGCGACGACGACCGGTGGCCCCGGAACGTATGCAACGCACCCGCCGAGTGCGCCGACCACGCTCGCCGCGGCGAGCAATGCGATAACCCCTTTCTTCACTTCGTTCTCCCGATATTGAGGAAAGGGCCGTGCGGCCCTTTCGTTGATGTTGCCGATGCGTCAGAAACTGAAATTGACGTTCGACTGGCTGGTCGTGGCGTTGACGTTCGTCGATTGCGTCGCGCCCGACGCTGCGTCCGCTTCGATCGTGTATTGTGCCGCGGCGGCCGGCGATGCGGCGAGCGCGACCGGCAGCGAACCCGAGTACGTACCGACGATCGGTGCGGCCGTGGGCAGGTTGAGCGCATACGCACCCGTGTCCAGGTTCGCGCCGATCGACGCGATCTCGTACGCGTTGGCTTCGACGCTCTGCAGTGCCCGCACGAACGCATCGGCGCTTGCCGTCACCGTGCCGCTGACCGTGCTCATCGTCGATGCCGGCAGCATGATCGGGGCGTTCGACGCCGACACCGCCGTGGTGGTGTTCACGACGACCGGAACCGAGCGCACGATGCCCGACGCGAAGTTGTTCTGCACGATCACGACGTCGTAGTTGCCTTGTGTCGAACTCTGGATCAGCGGTGACAGCACGAACTTGCCCGAGCTGTCGGCAACCGTGCCGCGGATCACCTTGCCGCCTTGTTCCGCATACACGGTCGCGCCTGCTTCGGTCGATGCGACAAAGCCGGAGATCGCGCCGCTCACGACGGTCGGAATCGCGGTGACGACCGGCTTCAGCGCATAGGTCCCGTTGCCGCGCTGGACGATCGACTTGCACGCGTTGAAGTCGAGCACGAGATCGACGAGCGTGTTCGGTTGAACCGTGAAAGGCTGGATGATCTTGTAACCGCTTTGCGTCGCGCTCGGCGTCGCGAGCGCCTGTTCCGCGCCGCCGGTCGGGACGACCGAGTTCGCGAGGGTGTTGCCCTGGTTCGGCGCGAGAACGAGGCGGACCTGCTGATACTGGCCGGCCGGCAGCGCGGTCTGGCCGATATCGGCGAGCACGCCGTTGGTCAGCGACAGCAGGTCGATTTTTTGCGGTGTCGCCAGCGTGATCGTCGACCAGCCGGCGTCGTTGTCGGACGCATTCGCATTCGCATTGACGCGAACCTGCGAGACGGTCACGAAGACGTGATCGAAGCCGCATGAAGGCGCGTCGGTCATCGCGACATGCAGCGTGCCGCTTTGCACGCCGCCGCCGCCGTCACCGCCGCCGCAACCTGCGAATGCGAACGGCACCACGGCCGCACATAGTGCGGCCCTCCAGAACGTGTTGTTCATTGTTTTGTCCCCCCCGACGTGATTGTCGGTGCAATGAAGCGTAGCTTCGCGGCGCGTCCGGAATATGGACAGCTTTGAAACGAAGCGTAAATTCCGCGTCGAAGCGTAAGGAATGACGCTTCTCGGTGGGTATTCGCGACGCAATGGCCGGTAATGCGGCTCGCGGCGACTGAATATCCGGATCGATCGGATAGCAAATGAATCGCCGGGACACGGCGCGTTCGCGATCGGCGAAAACTTGATCGGTGAAAGCACTGAATCCGCCCCGATTGTTTCCCCGCTATAGTCGAAGCACGAACGGTGGGCGCGGCACCAAGCGCCGCCACCGTTCAGGTAATGACTGTAGACGGGTGCTGTATGAAAAACACAATCGAAAAGACCACCGGACCGGTGTGGGGTGTGGCGGCAGGTGTGCTTCTGACTGCCGCGGGACTGAGTCTCGGCATCTTCCCGAAATCGCTGAACAGCGCGGGAACGGCAAACGACTTCCTGGCATCCGGCGTCGCGATGCTGGGTATCTTCCTCGTCGTCTATTCCATGCACGAACTACGGCGAAAGCGCCTGCACTGAGCGTCGGCATCGCGTCGCCATCCGCGCAAGACGCTCCACGCCGCCCGCCGGCTCAGGAATGCGCCCGCCCGTCGGCGGAGCCGGAATCGACCAGCAGATCGTCGACGATGATTTCGCCGGCCGCCCGGCCCGCGCGCAACGCGTTGCGGGTGTCGTCGAACAGGCGGCCGCCGTCGTCGCCAAGCCGGACCGGCGCCAGCAGGCGCGGCGCGATGCCGGCCGCGCGCACCTGCACGATCGCGACAAACCCGAACCTCGGCGGGGCGGGCGGCGCGTGGCCGCGCGGTTCGTCGAGCCGGAATTCGCAGCGGACATCGATGGTGTATCCGCGGTAGGTGTACGCACTGTTCATCTGCAGCTCGCTCGGAAGGGAACGCGACGACGGACCGTGGGCGCATCATATCGGCTCGTGCGAGCCGTTGGGGGTGGGGTGTCTACCTACTTGGGGATTTCGTGCTCGTAGACGAGCTCGACGATGCGTTTCGTCGGGATGCTCGCGCGCAGTTCGCCGACGTTGTCGATGCGAAACCACTTGCACTTCTCGATCTCGTTGCTCGCTTGCGGCGTCTGGTCCGGGCCGACTTCGGCGAAGAACACGTGATGCACCTTCGCGAGCCCGGTGAAGTGCATCGAATAGACGAGGTGCTGGCCGGTGATGCCGGTCTCTTCCTGCAGTTCCCGATGCGCGGCCTCGAGCGGCGTTTCGCCGCGCTTGATCGTGCCGCCGGGCAGCGCCCAGCGCGACGATGCGCGTGCAACGAGCAGGACCTGCTGTTCGCGGTAGCAGACGATGGTCGCGCGTTCCTTGACGGGGGCCGCGCTGACTTCCGGCGTATTCGTGGAGACGGGGGCTTGGGGCATGACCCGATTCTAGCGAGAGTCGGGCGCCCGGCCAAGTCGGATTCGTCGAGCGCGACGCGGCCCGTCGGTCGGGCCGCATCGTCATGGAGTCCGTAGCGTTACTTCTGTTCCGGCAAGAACCAGTTCATCACGAGCGCGCAGATGCCGCCCGTCGCGACGCCCGATTCGAGCACGTTCTTCAGGGCATGCGGCAGGCTGTTCAGAATGTCCGGCACTTGCGACACGCCGAGGCCGAGCGCGAGCGACACCGCGATGATCAGCAGTGCGCGGCGATCGAGCTGGATGCCGGACAGGATGTTGATGCCCGATGCGGCCACCGCGCCGAACATCACCATCGCCGCACCGCCGAGCACGGGCTCGGGCACGGCCTGCAGCGCGCCCGCGACGACCGGGAACAGGCCGAGCACCACGAGCATGCCCGCGATCCAGATGCCGACGTAGCGGCTCGCGACACCCGTGATCTGGATCACGCCGTTGTTCTGCGCGAACACGGAGCTCGGGAACGTGTTGAACACGCCGGCCAGCAGCGAGTTCGCGCCGTTCACGAGCACGCCGCCCTTGATCCGCCGCATCCACACCGGCCCCTCGACCGGCTCCTTCGAGATCTTGCTGGTGGCGGTGACGTCGCCGATCGCTTCGAGCGACGTGACGAGATAGATGATCAGCATCGGCACGAACAGCGACCACGAGAAGCCGATACCGAAGTGCAGCGGCGTCGGCACCTGGAACAGTGCGGCCTGGTGCACGCCGGTGAAGTCGAGGCGGCCGAGCATCGCGGCCGCGGCATAGCCGATCACCAGCGCGATCACGAGCGCGGTGCTGCGCACCCACACGATCGGCACGCGGTTCAGCAGGATGATCGTGCCGAGCACGAGGCACGACAGCGTCAGGTTCTGGGCGCTCGCGAACGTGCCGTTGGCCATCGCGCCGTAGCCGCCGCCCATGCTGATGAGGCCGACCTTGATCAGGGTGAGGCCGATCAGCAGCACGACGATGCCGGTGACGAGCGGCGTGATCAGGCGCTTCACGAACGGCAGGATGCGCGACACGCCCATCTCGACGAACGAGCCGGCGATCACGACGCCGAAGATCGCGGCCATCACGGTCTCGACCGGCGTGCCTTGCTTGACCATCAGGCTGCCGCCGGCGATCAGCGGGCCGACGAAGTTGAAACTGGTGCCCTGCACGATCAGGAGGCCGGCGCCGAGCGGGCCGAAGCGCTTGCACTGCACGAAGGTCGCAATGCCGGAAATCACCAGCGACATCGACACGATAAGGGTCGTATCCCGACTCGATACGCCGAGCGCCTGGCAGATCAGCAGGCCGGGCGTGACGATCGGCACGATGATCGCCAGCAGGTGCTGCAGCGCGGCGACGAAGGCGACCATCGGCGCGGGCCGGTCATTGGGGCCGTAGACGAGGTCGTGCGACGCATCTGCGGCGTCGGCGCCGTGGGAGGCGGATCGGGCGGGGGAGGCGGGTTGCATGGCGAGCGGGCCGGACAGGATGGAAAGTGCGGCATTTTAGCCGAAGGGCCCGCCGGCGCCGCCCGGGCGCGATGCAATGGACGGGATCGGGAAAGCGGTGCCGGATCCGTGTCGTCGTGCGTGGCGCCGCACCGGTTCGTCAGCGCGTGCGGCGCGGCGCGGGCTCCGTTGCGCGGAACCCGGTCAGCGCGGGAATCCGCTCGGTCATGAACTGCAGGAACGCGCGGGTCCTGAGCGGCAGATGCCGGCGTGACGCGTAGACGAGATGCAGCGCGTGCGGCACGGTCATTTCCCACTTCGGCAGCAGCCGGACGAGCTGTCCGCCGTCGATCAGGTCCTGAACGAGCCACGCGGGCGCGCTGCCCACCGCGTGGCCCGCGAGGAAGCATTCGCGCAATGCCAGCGAACTGTTGACGCGATAGCGGCTGCGCACGGGCACGCTGACGGTCGCCGTGCCTTTTTCGAACGCCAGCTCGGTGCCGACGCCGGCGCGCGCGTAGCCGACGTAGTCGTGTCGCGCGAGGTCTTCCGGGTGGCGAATCCTGGGCGCTTGGGCAACGTAGTGCGGCGCGGCCACGAGCAGACGCGGCGACGACGCGATGCAGCGCGCGACGGCGTCGGGCGGCAGCGCGTGGCCGAGGCGGATCGCGACATCGACGCCTTCCTCGACCAGGTCGATCACGCGATCGGTCAGATGCAGCTCGATGTCGATCTCCGGATAGGCCGCGAGGAATTCGAGCACGAGCGCGTTCAGCCGCAGCTCGCCGAGCCCCATCGGCGCATTGACGACCAGTTTGCCGACCGGCCGCAGCGTCTGTCCGCGCACGTCGGCAACCGCGCTCGCGTATTCGTCGATCACGCGCTTGCAACGCTCGTAGAACCGCCGGCCTTCGTCGGTCGGTGCGACGCTCGTCGTCGATCGTTCGAAGAGGCGCACGCCGAGCGTCTGCTCGAACGCGGCGATGGCCTTGCTGATCGTCGGCTGGCCGGTGCCTTCCTCGCGGGCGACCGCCGAGAAATTGCCCAGTTCGACGGCGCGCACGAAGAGGTGCATGGAACGCAGCGAGTCCACCTTATTCCTCCCGGGCATGAGCCCTATTCAAAATCGTCGTATTCCGTCTCGTCGAAGCATGACCTAACGTGCGTGAACCTTCAATCCCCGACGAGGAGTCGACATGAACGAGGCAATGCAGGTGCCGGCGCTGGACGGCGCGCACGTGGTGGTATTCGGTGCGAGTTCCGGAATCGGCCTCGCGGCCGCCGCGGCCGTGAAAGCGCGCGGGGCCACCGTCACGCTGGTCGGCCGGACCGGCGCGACGCTGGCGGCCGCCGCGCGGGCGCTCGGCGGCGCGCGCACCGCGATCGCGGACATCGCGGACCGGGCTGCCGTGCAGCGCGTCTTCGAACCGATGACGCGCGTCGATCACCTGGTCGTCACGGCCGGACGATTCATCGCCGGCACGCTGGCCGACACCGATCCGGATCACCTGCTCGCCGCGCTGCAGGAGCGTATCGCCGGGCCGGTGTACGCGATCCGCGCCGCGTTGCCGCTGATGCCCGCGAGCGGCTCGATCGTGCTCACCGGCGGGCAACTGGCGGACCGTCCGTCCGGGCAAGGCACGTCGGTCATCGCGGCCGCCGTGCGTGGCGTCGAGGCACTGGCTCAGTCGCTTGCGCTGGAGCTCAAGCCGATTCGCGTGAACGTCGTCGCGCCCGGCTTCGTCGATACGCCGCTGTACGACGCATTCGGCCCGGAAGCGCGCGACGCGATCCTCGGTGGCGCCGCGTCGGCGTTGCCGGGCGGACGCGTCGGTCGCGCGGACGAAGTCGGGGAAGCGATCGCGTTCCTGCTGGGCAACAGCTTCATGAATGCCGAGATCCTGCACATCGACGGGGGCGGCCGGCTGGTGTGAGGCGCGGGCGTTTCCCGCGGGTCGCGGTCTTCAGCCGGCGGCGCGCGGTTTCGTGCGGCGCGCGAGGCCGGCACGCCGCGCGCGATGGTGCCGACGGTGCCGGGCCAGGTCCGCACGGAACTCGGCCTGCCTGCCGCGAACCGCGCGCGGGAAGCACTGCCGTCGCGCGCATGACGATGCGCTGCGCACGCTGCGCCGATTCAATACAATGCGACGTCGGGGCGTCGGTCCCGTGTCGGGCCGACGACCGCCCCCTCGACGAGCGGGACCGACGAGCGACCGCGCATGGTTGAATGACGGCCCGTCATGACGGGCCGCTGGCGAATACGGAGCGCAGCATGAACGAACCTTACCTGCAGGTCATCGCGCATTTCTTCGCGAAACCCGGCAACGGCGACCGCGTGATCGAATGGCTCGCGGAACTCGCGCCGGCCACGCGTGCCGAGCCGAACAACCTCGACTACGCGTATTTCCGGTCGCCGGTCGACCCCGACCACATAGTGATCCTCGAGCGTTACCGCGATGCCGACGGCCTCGACAGGCATCGGGAAACGCCGCATTTCCAGCGGATCGGTGTCGGCGCTATCTTTCCGTTGCTCGATCGCCGCGACGTGACGCGCTACATGGTGCAGCCGGACACAGGCACGGCGACGCCGCCGGGAGGCACCCGATGAATCCGTTTCAATTCCGCACTGTTCCGACACAGATCGTCGAATTCGGCGCCGCGCGCCGGCTCGGCGCGCTGTTGCGCGAACGCTTTCCGGCGCTCGCGCGGCTGTGCGTCGTCACCGACGCGTTCCTGCATCGCAGCGGCGTGCTTGCCCCCGCCCTGGAGAGCCTCGCCGCGCATGGCTGGCAGGTGACCGTGATCGACGACGTGATCGCCGATCCGCCCGAGCACGTCGTGCTCGAGGCGACCGCGCGGGCGGTGGCGGCCGATGCCGAGATCGTGCTCGGCCTCGGCGGCGGTTCGTCGATGGACGTCGCGAAGCTGATCGCGGTGCTCGCGCCGGGGCGGCAGGCGCTGGCCGACATGTACGGCGTCGACAAGGTCGCGACGTCGCGGCTGCCGCTCGTGCAGATGCCGACCACGGCCGGCACCGGCTCCGAAGTGACGGCCGTATCGATCGTCACGGTCGGCGAGGCGCGCAAGATGGGCGTCGTGTCGCCGTACCTGTTCGCGGACGTCGCGATCCTCGACGCCGAGCTGACGCTCGGGCTGCCGCGCGCGGCAACGGCCGCGACGGGCATCGACGCGATGGTGCATGCGATCGAGGCCTATACGTCGTCGCGGCTGAAGAATCCTGTGTCCGACATGCTGGCCGTGCAGGCGTTGACGCTGCTGTCGCGCAACCTGCTGACGGCCTGCGACGACGGCAACGATCGCCACGCACGCGAAGCGATGCTGGTCGGTGCGATGTTCGCCGGCCAGGCGTTCGCGAACGCGCCGGTCGCGGCCGTGCATGCGCTGGCCTATCCGGTCGGCGGCATTTTTCACGTGCCGCACGGGCTGTCGAACGCGCTCGTGCTGCCGCATGTGCTGCGCTTCAACGCACCGGCTGCCGCGCCGCTGTATGCGGAACTCGCGGCGATCGTCGCGCCGTCGGCGACGGGCAGCGACGAAGCGAGGACGCAGGCGCTGATCGACGAGATCGATCGCCTGATCGTTGCGACGGGCATTCCGCGCACGCTGCGCGAGGTCGGCATCGGCGAGGGCGACCTGCCGAGGATGGCATCGGATGCGATGCTGCAGACGCGCCTGCTCGTGAACAATCCGCGCGAGGTGACGGAAGCCGACGCGCTGGCGATCTATCGGCAGGCGTGGTGATGCGGCGCGCGTGACCGCGCGGCGGTCGACGGCGTGACGCCGCCGGCCGCTGCCACGCGTGACGCCGCGCTCAGGGCTTGCGCCGGTTCAGCAGTGCGGGGATTTCCTGCTTGAGCAGATCGACGACGACCCGCACGCGCGGCGGCAGCGGCCGTTGCGCCTGGACCAGCGCGTTGAGCGCGAACTCGGGGATCGTGTACTGCGGCAGGATTTCGACGAGCTTGCCGTGCGCGAACGCATCGACGCAGGCCGGCGCCTGCACGACGCCGATGCCGCCGCCGGCCAGGATCGTGTCGAACATCGGGCGCCAGTGGCTCGTCGTCATCACCGTCCGGATCCGTGCGTATTCGAGCGTCTGGTCTTCGCTTTGCAGCGGCAGTTGCTCGTTCGCGAAGATGCCCTTGACGCGGATGAACGGGTGGTTCACCAGATCGGCCTTGGTTGCGATCGGGCCGTAGCGGTCGAGATAGGCGGGGGCGGCCACGAGCACGCGGCCGACCTTGCCGAGCGGATGCGCGACGAAGCCGCCGTCGCCGAGCTGGCCGACGCGGATCGAGATGTCGACCCCTTCCGTGACCGGATCGACGATGTTGTCGTTCAGTACCAGGTCGATGCGCAGGTCGGGATAGACGGTGCGGATCCGTACCAGCGCGGCCGGCATGACGACTTCGCCGAAGCACTGCGGCGCCGCGAGCCGGATCGTGCCGTCGAGCGCGTTCCCCGTGTTCGATACCGATGCGATCGACGCTTCGGCCGCTTCGAGCAGCGCCTTGCTGTGTTCGTAGAAAATGCGGCCTTCGTCGGTGCACGTGAGCGTGCGCGCGCTGCGCATCAGCAGACGTGTGCCGAGACGTTTCTCGAGCTTGTCGACGCGCTCGCTGACGGCCGGCTGGCCCATGCCGAGATCCCGGGCGGCACCGGACATCGTTCCGCGCTCCACGACCCTCACGTAGATGCGCATCGTCGCCAGCAAATCCATGGAATCTCGCCCCTTGTCCGGTTCGGGTGATGCCGAACGACGATGGTACCAAAGCAGGATCGGTACCGAAGGTGCGCGACGAACCGATACTCGGTATCGGTACGGAGGCACGCGCCAAACGCCCATGAGATCATCGGCGCCATGAGCGAACATCCGGCTCATGCGATCGACGGGAGACGACATGACGCAACGGGACGAAGCGGCGCACACGCGCTGCGTTGCATGGCAGATCGCGCAGACCTGGCAGGCGGCCGAATGGTGCCGGCTCGCCGAGACGCGCGCGGGCATCGACCTGTCGGGGGCGGTAGCGGGCGCGATCGACGGCACGCCGTTTCGCGTCGACTATGCAATCGCTTGCGGCGCCGACTGGCTGACGCGCTCGGTGCGCGTGACGCATTGGCTCGGCACGTCGCCGCCCCGGCAACGCGAGATCGAATGCGACGCGGGGCGCTGGACGGTCGACGGCGTCGACGCGCCGGCCCTCGCGGGCGCAACCGACATCGATCTCGGCTTCAGTCCGTCGACCAATACGCTGCCGATCCGGCGTCTCGGGCTGGCGGTCGGCGAATCGGCCGTCATCCATACCGCGTGGCTGCGTTTTCCGGCGTTCGAGTTCGTGCGCGGCGAGCAGCGCTATACGCGCACTGCGGAACACGTGTACCGCTACGAGAGCGGCACCTATGCGGCCGATATCGCGGTCGACGATGCGGGCCTCGTCACCGATTACGACGAATGGCGGCGAATCGGCGCGATGTGTTCGCCGTAACGCGTCGCAGCGGCGGCGCGTCAGCGCGCGTTGGCGACCGTCACCTTGCCGGGAATCAGTTTCAGCGTGCTGAACGCGTCGGCGATGTTCTGCTGATACGCGAGCGTCGCATCGGTGACGGGCTGCACGCCGTAGCCGGCGCGCTTGAGCGCGACCTCGAGCGTCTGCGCGTCGAGGCCGACGAGCGGCGACAGTTGCGCGGCGACTTCCGGAACATGGTCGCGTCCCCAGCGATCGACCGCGTCGACTTCCTCGAGCAGCGTGCGCAGCACCTGCGGCTGCGCGGCCGCATACTTGCGCGCGGCGAGGTAGTACTGCGTGTTGCGGACGAGCCCGTCGCCGTTCGCGACCACGCGCGCGCCGAGCTGCCGTTCGGCGGCCGCCAGGTACGGATCCCAGATGACCCACGCGTCGACGTTGCGCTGCACGAACGCGGCGCGCGCGTCGGCGGGCGTCAGGTAGATCGGCTGGATGTCGGTATACGCGAGGCCCGCATGCTCCAGCGCCTTCACGAGCAGGTAGTGGACGTTCGAACCCTTGTTGAGCGCGACCTTCTTGCCGCGCAGCTGCGCGACGGTGCGGATCGGCGAATCGGGCAGCACGACGATCGCCTCGCCGTGCGGCGCGGGCGGTTCGTTGCCGATATAGACGAAATCGACGCCTGCGGCCTGCGCGAAAATCGGCGGCGTTTCGCCGACCGTGCCGACGTCGATCGCGCCGGCGTTCAGCCCCTCGAGCAGTTGCGGGCCAGCCGGGAACTCGAGCCATTGGACCGTCACGCCCTGGCTCGCGAGCCGCTTCTCGAGCGTGCCGCGTGCCTTGAGCACGACGAAGTTGCCGTATTTCTGGAAACCGATGCGCAGCCGCTTGTCGCTGCCCTGGGCCCGTGCAGGCACGCCCGCGAGCGGGCCGAGCGCGAGCCCGGCCAGTCCGGCGGCCGCGCCGTGCAGCCATTGGCGGCGGCGCGGGTTTGCCGGGGTCGTTTCAAGGTTTGCGTGCGGTGTGTCGTTCATCGAGGCGTCCTGCTGGCGGGTTCACGGGTCGCGCGGGCTGGCGGCGCGATCGGCACGGGACGCAGCCGGATGCGGGCGATGCGCGCGGCCGGCCGGCCCGCGCCGGACTCACGACGATACGGCCGCGCGGGTCGGCGGCCAACCAATGAATCCGCATATGCAAATCAGCGGCGCGGCGATACGTGAACGACGGGCCGGCAGTGCGCCGCCGCGCTCAATCGGTGCCGAGCGGGCTTTCCTCGATCGAGTCGACGCGATCCGGATAGAACGCGAGGTGCGCGCGAATCGATTCGACGGCCGGGTATGGATGCTCGTACGTCCACACCGCGTTGGTCGCGCGTTCGCCGCCTGCGGGAATCGAGTAATACGCGCAATCGCCCTTGTACGGGCAGTAGGTTGCATGGTCGGTGCGTTGCAGCAGCGCCATGTCGGCGTCCTCGCGCGGAATGTACAGCACGGCCGGATAGCTGGCCTCGCGCAGCGCCAGCGCGCGGCGCGAATCGGCGACGACCCTGCCGGCCACCTTGACCACGACGCGCGACGGATGCGCTTCGATCGTGATCGGGTGATCGGGGCCCGGCGACTTCACGGGACGGGTGGGCGTATCGGGACTGATCGACATCGTGGGTCCTCCAGGAAGGGGCGGCGCGCCGGCAGGCACGCCGGGCCGGAACGTGCGCGCCGGGAGAATCCCCGCGCGCCGGTGCAGGCGTTGACCAACCGATACGATGCGCTAATTCCGGAGAACCTGCAGGGGGCCGGAAGACGGTGCGCAACGGTGCCGCGAACGGCGTCGATGCATGACGCTGGGCGGGCCGCTGCAGCATCTGCGCGGGCATGTCCCCGCCGCTCGCGTGGACATTTTCATGCAGCGGCAGCGGGATGCGTTCACCGCGATAAGCAACGCGGAATTAATTGGTAAGCGATCGGCGGGCGGCGCGCGAAGATCGGCGGTCGTCATTCGCATGACAGTCCTTCCCTGACCGCCACCATGAAGATTCCATTCGTTTCATCGGCCGCGCATCGCGCGCGGCGCACCTCCGTTGCCGTTGCAGCGCTGCGTGGCATGGCCGCGTCGCTGCTGCTCGCCGGCGCGGTCACGCACGTGTTCGCGGCGCCGGCCGGCAAGACGCTCGTGTACTGCACCGAAGGCAGCCCGGCCGGCTTCGACCCGGGCCAGCACACGACCAGCACCGATTTCGACGCGAGCACGTACACGGTCTACAACGGGCTCGTGCAGTTCAAGCGCGGCACGCTCGATCTCGTGCCGTCGCTCGCGACGCGCTGGGACGTGTCGCCCGATCAGCGCGTCTACACGTTCCACCTGCGGCGCGGCGTGGAGTTCCAGACGACCGCGTGGTTCAAGCCGACGCGCCCGTTCCAGGCGGACGACGTGGTGTTCACGTTCCGCCGGATGCTCGATCCCGCCGATCCGTTCCGCAAGGCCTATCCGGTCAGCTTTCCGTACTTCAGCGATCTCGGTTTCGATCGCAACATCGAGCGCATCGACAAGGTCGACGACGACACGGTGCGCTTCGTGCTGAAGTCGCCCGACGTCGTGTTCGTGCGCAATCTCGCGATGGCGTTCGCGTCGATCCTGTCGGCCGAATATGCGTCGCAGCTGACGGCACGCCATCGCGAGGCCGACATCAACCAGTTCCCGGTCGGCACGGGGCCGTTCCAGCTGCGCGCGTACCAGAAGGACGCGGTGATCCGCTACGACGCGAACCCCGACTACTGGAAGCCGGACGACGTGAAGCTCGCGCATCTGGTGTTCGCGATCACACCCGATCCGGCCGCGCGCCTGCAGAAACTCACGGCCGGCGAGTGCCAGGTGTCGGTGTTCCCGCGGCCGGCCGATCTCGAGACGGTGCGGCGCGATCCGAAGCTGACGCTGTTTTCGGGAACGGGCTTCAACGTCGGCTTCGTCGCGTACAACACGCAGCATCCGCCGCTCGATCGCGTCGACGTGCGGCGCGCGCTCGACATCGCGATCGACAAGACGGCGATCATCAAGACCGTGTTCAACGGCGACGCGACGATCGCGACGAACCCGATGCCGCCCGCGCAATGGTCGTACAACCCGCGCCTGAAGGACGCGCCACGCGATCCGGCCGCCGCGAAGGCGCTGCTCGCGCAGGCGGGATTCCCGAACGGCTTCGACCTGACGCTGTGGGCGATGCCGGTGCAGCGCCCGTACAACCCGAACGCGCAGTTGATGGCGCAACTGATCCAGCAGGACTGGGCGAAGATCGGCGTGCGCGCGAAGATCGTCAGCTACGAGTGGGGCGAATACAACCGCCGCGCGAAACGCGACGGGCAGCACGACGCGATCCTGTACGGCTGGTCGGGCGACAACGGCGACCCCGACAACTGGCTCGGCACGCTGCTCGGCTGCGAGGCGGTGCACGGCAGCAATCTCGCGAAGTGGTGCAACGCGGATTTCGAGCGGCTCGTCAGCGCGGCGCGCACGAACGCGGACGTCGCGAAGCGCACGTCGCTCTACGAGCAGGCACAGGTCGTGTTCAAGGATCAGGTGCCGTTCACGCCGATCGCGACGTCGATCGTGTCGCTGCCGGTCTCGAAGCGCGTGCACGGGCTGACGTTCTCGCCGCTCGGCGGGCACCGGTTCGACGGCGTGTGGCTGGATTGAGGCAGGGAGGCCGGCGCGCGTGCGCCGGCTGTCGGCGCGGTGGTCAGTTCAGCGCGACCGCGGCCGCTGTTTCGACCGGCGAACCTTCGAGCGCGACGGAGGCCCGGCCGTCGGGGCCGACCGGCACGTCGCCGACGAGCGTCGTGCGGTAGAGCTGGCGATCGAAGTCGAGATCGAAGATGTCGACCGGCGCGAGATGCGCGGTCGCGCGGTTGTCCCAGAACGCGATGCTGCGCGGCTCCCACTTGAAGCGGATCGTGAATTCCGGCCGCGTCACGTGTTCCCACAGCAGTTCGAGCAAGGCCTGGCTCTCGCGCGGCGACAGCCCGACGATCGACTTCAGGAAACTCGGGCTCACGTACAGCGCGCGTTCGCCGGTCTCCGGATGCACGCGCACCAGCGGATGCTCGGTCACGAGCGGGCGGCGCTCGACGGCTTCGTCGAACGCACCGGTGGCACGGACACCGGCCGGCGGCGTGAAACGATGGATGCCGCGCAAGCTGTCGACGAAGCCGCGCAGCGGCGCCGACAGCGTTTCGTACGCCCGCACGAGGTTGGTCCAGTGCGTGTCGCCGCCGTACGGCGGAATCGTCACCCCGCGCAGGATCGACGCCCACGGTGGATTGACGGCGGCCGTCACGTCGGTGTGCCAGCCGGTCCACGGCCGGCGCACCGGCTCGCCTTCGAAACGCGTCGCCTTGCGATGCTTCGCGATCGAATAGACGGCCGGATGACCGTCGACGTGGCCGAACACCGGGTGGCCGACGGTCGGCTCGCCGAACTGCGCGGTGAACGCGACATGCTGCTCGTGCGTGAGGAACTGCTCGCGGAAGAAGATCACGCGCCATTTCAGCAGCGCGGCGCGAATCGCGGCGATCTGCGGCGTGGTCAACGGCTGGGTGAGGTCGATGCCGCGGATCTCCGCGCCGATGTGGGCGGACAGCGGAATCACATCGACCGGCTGGGCCGCGGGTTCGGGTAGGGCGCTCATGCGACGCTCCTGGCGGAAGTGAACGGGATGGACGGCCGGCGACATCGTGGCGCATGCACGCGTCGGCCGGGTGGCGGGAAGGTTATGGTCGGATCCTCCGGTCGGGAAGGCAGGAATGCGAGAGTGCGGGCGTACGGAAATGGCGCCGGCACGGCGGCGGCCGAAGCCGCCACCGTGCGGCGAACGTCATTGCAGCGTCGCGCCCGGCCCCTTCAGCACGACGCTGCGGCGGCCGTCGATGCCGACCGGCACGTCGCCGTGAACGGTCGCGCGACGCACGACGCGGCGCGCATCGCCGTAGTCGTTGATCGCGTAGTGCTGCGTCGCGCGGTTGTCCCAGATCGCGACGTCGCCTTGCTGCCAGTTCCAGCGCACGGTGTTCTCGAGGCGCGTCACGTGTTCGTGCAGGACCTGCAGCAGATGCGCGGAATCCTGCGACGACAGCCCCTTGATCTTCTGCACGAAATGTCCGAGCACGAGCGTGCGTTCGCCGGTCTCCGGGTGCACGCGCACGACCGGGTGTTCGGTTTCGTAGACGGTCGACGTGAACACTTCGCGATAGCGCTTCAGTTGCGTGTCGTCGGCGTGCGCGTGCGTCGACGCGTAGTCGTAGGCGTTCGTGTGCACCGCCCACAGCGTGTCGGCGAGCGCACGCAGCGGGTCGGGAAGATGCGTGTATGCGGCCGCCGTGTTGGCCCACACCGTGTCGCCGCCGAACGGCGGAATCACGACCGCGCGCAGGATCGACACCTTCGGGTACGCGTCGACGAAGGTCACGTCGGTGTGCCACGAATTGGCGCGCGCGCCGTGCGCGGAATCGAGTTCGAGCAGGTGCGCGCTGCCGTCGACGGAGGGCACGGTCGGGTGTGCGACCGTCTCGCCGAAGCGGCGCGCGAATGCTTCCTGCGCGGTGTCGTCGAGATGGCCCTGGTTGCGGAAGAACAGCACCTTGTGGCGCAGCAGGGCGGCGTGGATGGCGTCGAAGGTCGCGTCGTCGAGCGTGTTCGACAGCCGGACGCCGGCGATCTCGGCGCCGATCCGGCCGGCGACCTGGCGAAGCTGAAGCGGAACGGCGGCCGTGCGCGGCGCGGCGGCGTGCGAAGCATGCGATGACGGGTGAGCGGCGTGCTGGACTTCGGACATCGGGAGTCTCCTGGGTCGGGTCGGTCGAGTCTCCATTCAAGCAGGGACCGCGCGGAACCGGAACCGATGAATCGTCACAACCTTAGCGCGTGCGGCGATGATCGATATGTGTCGTCATGCTGAGCGATTGGTGAACGGCATCGGGCCGGCCGCGTTACTGCGTTACCACGCGAGACGCCATTGGCCGATCCGGTGCGTCGCGGCCGCATCGACGCGTCTTGCACTGCCGCCCCTGTCGCCGTCGCCCGGCGGATCGCGATCGTCGAAACCGGCGAGCACCGTGTCGCGCAGCCGCGCAAATTGGGGCGAGTCGCGCCGACGCGGCCGCGGCAACGCAACGTCGACGATGCGCTCGATGCGCCCCGGGCGCGGCGCCATCGTGACGACGCGATCGCCGAGATAGACGGCTTCGTCGACATCGTGCGTGACGAGCACCATCGTGATGCGTTCCTGCTCCCAGATGCGCAGCAGTTCGTTCTGCATCCGCGCGCGCGTTTGCGCATCGAGTGCGCCGAACGGTTCGTCGAGCAGCAGCACGCGCGGCCGGTTCACGAGGCCGCGCGCGATCGCGACGCGTTGCGCCATCCCGCCCGACAGCTGGTTCGGGTACGCATGCTCGAAGCCGTTCAGTCCGACGAGCGCGATGTGCTCGGCCACTGCACGCCGCTTGGCCGGCGCGTCGAGCGGCGCGTTGCGCAGCGCGGCCTCGACGTTCTGCGCAACCGTCAGCCACGGGAACAACCGATGATCCTGGAACACGATCCCGCGCTGCAGCGACGTGTCGCGCACCGGTTCGTCCCCGGCGCGGATCTCGCCGGCGTAATCGGTATCGAGCCCGGCGATCAGCCGCAGCAACGTCGATTTGCCGCAGCCGCTCGCGCCGACGATCGTGACGAACTCGCCGGCACGCACGTGCAGCGACACGTCGTCGAGCACGGCGAGCGATGTGCCGCGTTGCGCATAGCGCTTGCTCACGTGGAGGATATCGAGCGAATCGGAAGCGAAGGTCGTCATGGCGGGAAGGGCAGCAACGGGAAAGAAGAGGGCGATCAGCGGCGCAGGTCGCCGCGCCGGGCCAGCACCTTGCGTTCGATCGCACGCGCGATCGCGTTCAGCGCCCAGCCGGTCACGCCGACGACGATGATCCCGAACAGCACGAGGTCCATCCGGAACTGCTCGCTGCCGTCGATCAGCGTGTTGCCGATCCCGCTGCCCGCGACGAGCAGGTACTCGGCGCCGAGCGTCGCGAGCCACGAGTAGATGAGGCCGAGATAGAGCCCGGTGAAGATCGACGGCAAGGCGGCGGGCAGGATCACGTGACGCACCAGCTGAAGCCGCGAATAACGCAGCGCGCGGGCCACGTCGACATACGTGCGCGGTACCGCATGAATGCCGTCGCACGTATGCGCGGCGACCGGCAGCAGCGCGGCGAGCGACAGGAACACGACCTTGGCGACGTCGCCGAGGCCGAACCAGACGGAAATCAGCGGAATCCACGCGAACAGCGAGATCTGCTTGAACGTGTCGAAGCTCGGGCCGATCACGCGCGCGGCGATGCGCGACAGTCCGAGCGCTGTGCCGAGCAGCAGGCCGCCGGTCGCGCCGATCGCGAAGCCGCACGCTTCGCGTGCGAGCGATGCCGACAGGGCACGCGCCAGCGCGCCGCTGGTCGTTTGGGCCCACGCGGTGTGCAGCACGTCGGCCGGGCCGACCAGCAGCCCGCTCCTGACGAGGTGCGCGGACGAGACGGCCCACCAGAGTGCGAGCACGGCCAGCGGCAGGACGAAACCGCGCCAGTCGGGCAGCGGAAGGCGACGGGCGATCGCGCCGGCGGGCGATGGTGGGGCGGGTGTCGACGTGGCGGTGAGCGGCACGGCAAGGCTCCTTGAATCGGGTTCAGCCGCGGAACGCGGACGGCACGCCGCGGCGCAGCCGTGCTTCGAGCGCGTCGAGCAGCCGGTTGATCACGAGGCCGACCGCGCCGACCACGATCACCGCGGCCATCACGAGATCGAGCTGGAACAGCTGGCGGCCGTACACGATCAGGTAGCCGAGCCCTTCCGACGACGCGACGAGTTCGACGACGACGAGCGCGAGCCACGATTTCGTGAACGCGAGCCGCACGCCGGTCGCGAGCGTCGGGATCGCGGCCGGCAGCACGACGTGGACGATGCGCTGGCGGCGCGTGTAGCCGAACACGCGCGCGGCTTCGTCGAGTGCGGGCGGCGTCTGGCGGAACCCCTGCAGCGTGCTCATCGTCACGGGGACGAGCGCCGCGTGCGCGATCAGCAGGTATTTCAGCGGCTCGCCGACGCCGACGAGCAGCAGCAGGAACGGCAGCCAGCCGAGCACGGGAATCTGCACGAGCGCGTTGAAGCCGGGCAGCACGTAGGCTTCCAGCGTGCGCGACAGGCCGAGCGCCGTACCGGTCGCGAAACCGAGCAGCGTACCGGCCGCGAAGCCGACCAACACGCGCTGCAGGCTGATCAGCGTGTGGCGCGCGAGATCGCCGCTGGCCGCGAGTTCGGCAAGCGAGTCGGCGACTTGCGCGGGCGGCGGCAGGATCTGCGGTGCGATCCAGCCGCGCGCGCTGCCCACGGTCCACAGCACGAACAGCAATGCGGGCAGCGCCCACGGCGCGAGCCGCCACGCCACGCGCTTCGCGGTCGCCGCGCGGGACGGCGCGGCAAGCGCGTGCGGATCGGACGACGGAATCGGGATCGCGGTGTCGCTCATCGGGGCGGGTCCGGGTCAGGAGAGGGGCTTGCCGGCCGCGTCGTAGCGCGGCCAGTACTGCTCGAGCTTCTGCGTGCGCAACGCGTTGTCGAGATACTTCGGCTCGAACCAGCCGTCGACGTCGACCGGCTGGCGGATCAGTTTCAGCTTCAGTGCGTCCTGCGCGACGGCCTTGTAGCGTGCGATCACGAACGGATCGATCAGCGGCGACAGACGGTCCTTCAGGCGCTGGTTCGCATAGTCGGCCTGCCACGACGCATACGGCACGCCGCTTTTCGCCCACAGCTTGAACAGCGCATCGCGGTTCGCCTCGTCGGACGACCATTGCGCCCCCTTCACGAACGCGTTGACGACGCGCTGCACGAGGTCCGGATGCGCGCGGTCGAAGTCGTCGAGCACGAGCAGGTGGGTCTGGCGCGTGAGCTGCGGGCCGTCGTTCTGCGATTCGTAGATGATCTTCGCGAGGCCCGCGTCGCGCAGCTTGTACAGCTGATAGTCGCCGACCGATGCGTCGATGCCCTTCGACGCGAGCGCGGCGAGCGAACTCGCGGAGTCGAGGTTGATCACGCGCAGGTCGCGTTCGCTCAGGCTGTTCTTCGCGAGTGCGTTGTCGGCGACGAGCTGCAGGTTGGTGCCGCGGAAGATCGACACGCGGCGGCCTTTCAGGTCCGAGATCGAGCGGATGCCGGAATCGGGCGGCACCGCGATCTTGATGCCCGAGCGCACGCTGGCCGCGAGCAGCAGGCGCGTCTTGATCCCGTTCGCGCGCGCGAGCACCGCCGGCAGGTCGCCCTGGTACGCGAAGTCGAGCGCCTTGTCGGCGATCGCCTCGTTGACGGCCGGGCCCGCGCCCTTGAAGAACAGCCACTGCACCGTGATGCCGTCGGCCGCGAATTCCTTTTCGACGAGCTGCTGAAGCTGCACGGTGGCCGCGCTCGACCCGCCGAAGGTCGGCGGATCGCCGGCGCCCTGCTGGGCGACGCCGATGCGGATGGTGGCGGGCTTGTCGGCATGCGCGGCGGCAGCGGGCAACGCTACGAGGGACGCGATCAGCAGCGATCGCAGCAGGCGCAGTGGAGACGGGAATCGGTCGATCATGGCGCGTCGGATGGTGAGGAGTGGAAATTGGGCCGGGGGTGTCGGACCATTCTGGAGGACGCCTCCGGTGCGGAACAAGCAACGATTTGAACTATGCTTATCGCCGCATTTCGGGTTGGCAAATCACGCGTGTCGCCGATTGGACATGGCGATACGCGCGAGCGCGGAGCGCGGAGGGCGGATTCCGCATGCCGACCGGCGGCGAATCGAGCGTCGATGACGGCGACGCCAATTCGAATCGCGCAATGCGATCGAGGGCGCAAAATTTTCCGGGTCATGCCGGCGTGCATGAAAAAATCGCCGGGCAACGCACACGGGAGTCTGTTTTAAATTCGGACAGGAATATCAGGCGGAATATCGGGAAGTTGAATAAAAATCATCGAACTGCACGGAGGCGGAAACGCGGCCCTCCGATATTGACATTCTTACTGCGCGCCGCGCCGGGCCCCCGGTATGATGCTGAAAAAGCGGTAAACGACATGCGCGTATTTCATCGTTGAAGGGCGCCGACCATAAATGCACTCTGACGCTAAATAATTTGAAATCGCCGAAAGAATTGGCTATACACTAGACAAACTGGCGTGATCCGCATTGTGCCAATGCAGTTACGCAACAAGCACGCAGGTGGCGGCAGATTCCGTTGCCGACCACCGCGCGTTGCAGCGATCGAATGGATTCCGGGGGATGCGCATGGTCCGATACCAGGGCCGCCGCATGAGTCATGAATGGGCGAAAACGCCGTGCGTGCCACCGAAGCAGCGCCGCTTCTTTTCACTCAACGGTCGATCACCGACCCCGTCACACGGAGGTTGTCATGCTGCAATACGTCAAGACCCTGCTGCGCGATGAACGCGGCGTCAGCTCGCTCGAATACGCGGTCCTGGCCGGCATCGTCGTGGTCGCACTGGCGGCGGTCGGGGTGATTCTCAGCAGCACGTCAGGCGGCTTGCCGGCCGTGTTCACCTCGCTGATCAACAAGGTCACGGCGCTGATCTGATCTCCTGAACCCGCGCGCCGCCGACGAACACACGGATCCGCAGCGGTACGACGTATCCAGCCGGGGCGCGCCGACGGACGGCTCTCCGATGCTCTTTCTCGTACAGTCGGCGGCGACGCTCGTGCTGGTGTCGCTCGCGACGCAGGATGTGCGTGCGCGGCGCCTGTCCAATCGCGCGGTGCTGGCGTTCGCGATGCTGTATTTCGTCGCGGCGGCACTCGCGAGCGAAGGGCTCGCGCAACTCGCCGGTCACGTCGCGACCGCCGCGGCGATGCTGCTGCTGTTCGCCGGCCTGCGTCACGCGGGCTGGATCGCCGGCGGCGACGTCAAGCTGGCGGCGGCGGTGTTCCTGTGGGCCGGCCCGACGCTCGCGTTCCCGGTGTTGACGATCGTCGGTGCGAGCGGTGCCGCGTACGGCCTCGCCGCGCTCGCGGCCGTCGCATGGCAGCGTCGCGCCGCGCCGGCGCGTACGCTCGCGACGCGCGGCGTGCCGTACGGGATCGCGCTCGCGCTCGGTGGTGCGCTGGCCGTCTGGGCACCGTTTCCTCGCGCGGTTTCGCTTATCTAGACCGGGGGACGCACGCCGCCATGCCCAAACCCCTGAGAATGATCGTGCTGATCATCGCTGCCGCGATCGGCGCGTTCATCCTGCGCCAGCTGTATGTCGCCGCGGCGACGCCGTCGGTGCCCGGCGAGGCGGCCGAGGTCCGCGTGCGCGTCGCGGCGGCGGACCTGCCCGAAGGGCTGCTGCTGCGCGACAACGATCTCGCGTGGAAGCGCATGCCGCGCACGCAGGTGCCGACCGGTGCGTTCGTCGAGTCGCAACCGGGCGCGGACCTGAAAGGCGCGCTGCTGCGCAACCGTGTCGACGCCGGTGCGCCGATCCGCGCGGACAACGTGATTCCGGCCGGCGCGCCGGATTTTCTCGCGGCCGCGCTGCAGCCCGGCATGCGCGCGATCTCGGTGCCGGTCGACGACGTGTCCGGCAACGCGGGGCTGATCCAGCCGGGCGACTTCGTCGACGTGGTGCTCACGCAGGAGATCGGTGGTTCCGCGACGACGCCCGGCACGTTCGAGGCGGAGACGGTCGTGCGGCGCGCGCGCGTGCTCGCGGTCGGCTCGGAATTCCAGCGTGCGAAGACGCCTGCGAGTGCGCCGGACGTGCCGGCCCGCGCGCGCACGGTCACGCTCGAGGTCGCGCCGCGCACCGCGCAGGTCGTGCTGGTCGCGACGCGCCTCGGCTCGCTGTCGCTGGCGTTGCGCAGCTTTGCGACGAGCGATCGCCGGCAGGCGGCGGGCGGCGACGAACCGGAGCCCGATACGCCGCCGGTGTGGGCCGGCGACGTGTCGCGCGCGGCGCGCGGCGCGGAGCGGGCACCGTCCGCGAGAACGGACGCCGGCACGCGGCCGGCGTCGCAGGGCAATACGGTCGTGATCTATCGCGGCTCGTCGGTCGACGATGGGTCGCGCGGCAGTGGCGGCGGCACCGGCATGCCGGGTGTGCCGCCGCTGCCATCCGGTTGGCCGGGCATGCCGGTTGCGCCGGCTGCGCCCTCGGGCGGCCATGTCGCCGCGGATGCGACGACGCAGGCGCCACGGATGGCGGCGCCGCAGTGACGCAGTGACGATTCGGGCCGGCCGCCCGGCGGCCGGCATTTGACGGGAACACGCATGGTGCGCATGGTTCGTTGGATCGCTTTCTGGTGCCTGGCCTGCATCGTCGCGCCGGGCGTCGCGCTCGCGCAGCGCGCGCAGGCGGCGGACGCCGGCGCGGCGTTGTCGATCGCGACCGGCAAGGGCGAGATGCTGTCGCTGTCCGAACCCGCGACCGCGATGTTCGTCGCGGACCCGAGCATCGCGGACATCCAGGTGCCGTCGCCGCGCACCGTGTTCGTGTTCGGCAAGAAGGCCGGCACCACCACGCTGATCGCGCTCGGCGCGAACCATCGGCCGATCCTGCGCCGGACGGTGATCGTGCAGGTCGACACCGCGTCGCTGCAGGCGGTGCTCGACAGCCGTTTTCCGCAATTGAAGCTGTCGGTATCCGGCGCGCCGGGCTCGCTGATGGTGTCGGGCAAGGTACCGAGCGCGGCCGACGCGGACGCCGTGATGCAGTCGCTCACGCCTTACATCAACGACAAGGAAAAGATCGTCAACCGGCTCACGCTGTCGCGCCCGATCCAGGTGAACCTGCGCGTGCGCGTGACCGAGGTGAGCCGCAATGTCACGCAGCAGCTCGGCATCAACTGGAGTTCGCTCGGCGCGGCCGGCAACTTCATCGGCGGGCTGTTCAACGGGCGCACGCTGATCGATCCGACGACCAAGCTGTTCAACCTGTCGCCGACCGGCGCGTATTCGGTGCTCGGCGGCTTTCACGCGGGGCGCTGGTCGATCGACGTCGTGCTCGACGCGCTCGATCAGGAAGGCCTGATCACGATGCTCGCGGAGCCGAACCTCACCGCGATGTCCGGGCAGACCGCGAGCTTCCTCGCCGGCGGCGAGATTCCGATTCCGGTCGCGCAGGCCGGCAACACCGGCGCGATCACGGTCGAGTTCAAGCCGTTCGGCGTGTCGCTCGACTTCACGCCGACCGTGCTCGCCGACAACCGGATCAGCCTGAAGGTGCGGCCGGAGGTGAGCGAGGTCGATTCGAGCAACAGCGTGACGACCGGCGGCGTCACGGTGCCGGGACTCTCGGTGCGGCGCGTCGAGACGACGGTCGAGCTGTCGAGCGGACAGAGCTTCGCGATCGGCGGGCTGCTGCAGAGCCAGACGGCGGATACCGTGTCGCAGGTTCCGGGCCTCGGCCGGCTGCCGATCATCGGCCGGCTGTTTTCGTCGAAGAACTTCCAGGACAACAAGACCGAGGTCGTCGTGATCGTGACGCCGTACATCGTGCAGCCGACCGGCCCTGGCCAGCTCGAGCAGGCGCTCGATACCGTCGCGCGGCCGAGCAGCGATCTGGAATTCGCGATCCAGCGCAATCTCGGGATCGACCTGCTGTCGGGCGACACGCCGCGTCTCGTCGGCGCTGCGGGCTTCGTGTACTGACCGGAGGAGCGCGCATGCGACTTCGAACCTTCACATCCGCCCTGGTGCCGCTGGCGCTGGCAGGCTGCCTGTCGGCGCCGCCGCCGCTCAACCTGCCCGATGCGCGCGCGATCGGCTTCGACGGCGTGCGCGCGGTGCCGCCCGACTGCGCGAAGCTGATGCAGCCGTCGCATCTCGTCGATGCGGGGTTCGGGCGGCCCGGCGTGCCGTTCGGCTGCGCGACCTACACGAATCTCGCGACGATGCTCGCGCGGCCGGAAGATCTCGTCGCGCCCGTGCCGTACGGCGGCGCCGATGCGCAAGTCGCGGCCGACGCGGTGCGCCGCTACGTCGAGGATCGCGTGAAGCAGCCGGCGCCGGACAAGACGCTGACGACGACCGGCTCGCCCGGCCACTGACCCGCTTCCGATGCCCATCGCGATGCCGCCCATGAACGTCCTCGATCGCCAGAATGCCAAGCGCGCCGCCTCCGCCGGAGCGGCGGATCTCATCGCGGTCGTGTCCGATGCCGGCAGCGAGGACGTGATCCGCCGCGTCGCCCAGGACCTGTCGATCACGCGCGCCCACGTGCAGCCGGGCAACTGCGACGACGCGATCCGGCTGCTGCAGCATCACGAGCGCTCGCCGCGCCAGCTGATCGTCGACGTGTCGGATTCGGTGCTGCCGGTGTCCGACCTGATGCGGCTCGCCGACGTGTGCGATCCGTCCGTGAGGGTGGTCGCGATCGGTACGCACAACGACGTCGGGCTGTTCCGCAACCTGCTCGGCATCGGTGTGCAGGACTACATCGTGAAGCCGCTGACCGTCGAGCTGATGCGGCGCGCGTTGACCGCGACGGAATCGGTCGTGCAGGTGCGCACCGGCAAGATCGTCAGCTTCGTCGGCGCGCGCGGCGGTGTCGGCACGACGACGGTGGCGGTGAGTCTCGCGCGCTGCCTGACGGGCGAGAAACGCCGCCGCGTGGCCTACGTCGACCTGAACCTGCATGGCGGCGGCGCGAACTCGCGGCTCGGGCTGTCGAGCAACAACGGGCTGATCGAATTGCTGAGCATGGAGCAGCGTCCCGACGACGCGTTGTTCGACCGCATGTTCGTCACCAAGGGCGACCGCCTGCACGTGCTCTCGGCCGAACTGGCGTATGGCGAAGACGCGCCGCTGCGCGACGATGCGATCGCGATGCTGGTCGACATGCTGAAGGACCGCTTCCACTACGTGCTGTTCGACGTGGGCAACCGCGCCGGCAAACTGTTCGGGGACGCCCTGGCGGTGTCCGATCTCGTCTATATCGTCGCCGATCGCTCGGTGCATGCCGCGTACGAAGCCGCACGGCTTGCGCGCTTCGTGCGGGAGCTGCCCGGCGAGCGGCTGCTGTCGATGATGCTGAACAACGCGCTCGAGCCGGTCAAGGGACGCGTCGCGCAGACCGACTTCGAGGATGCCTTCGGCGGCGTGAGGCTGCGCGAACTGCCGCACGAGCCGCAGACGCTCGCGGTTGCCGAGAACCTCGGCGAGCCGATCGACGGCGCGAAACGCCGTGGCTTCCTGGACGAGATCCGGCTGCTCGCGAACGGCATCACCGGCGAATCGATGGCCGTTGCGGAGCCGTGGTACGCGCGCTTCGTGAAATGGAGGAAAGGATCGTGACGTTCGGTACCCGCAAACGGCCTGCGTCGGAGCCGGCGCCGGCGCCCGCGGCTTACCCTGCCGCGCCGCGCGACGGCGCACCCGCGCCGGCCCCGACGGCGAGCCCGGCGCCCGCATCCGCGCGCGGGCTTGCGCTGGCCGATACCCAGGAGGCACTCATTCGCTCCGGCAAGTTCGACGCGATTCGCACGGCGGTGTTCTCGTCGATGAACATGTCGGCGGCGCTGATGAAGACGCGCGACGAAGTGCGCGCGGGCATCGAGCAGGTGGCCGCGCACACGGTCGAGCGCGAGCGCCTGAAGATCACGGCGGGCGAGCAGGTGCTGATCGTCGACGCGATCCTGAACGACATGTTCGGCGTCGGGCCGATCGAGCCGCTGCTCGCCGACGACACCGTCTCCGACATTCTAGTGAACGGCCCCGACCAGGTGTACGTCGAGCGCGCGGGCCGGCTCGAACTCACGACGCTGAAGTTTCGCGACAACGCGCACGTGACGAGCGTCGCGCAGCGGATCGCGGCGGCGGTCGGGCGCCGCGTCGACGAGAGCAGCCCGATGGTCGACGCGCGGCTTGCCGACGGCAGCCGCGTGAACGTGGTCCTGCCGCCGATCGCGATGCGCGGCGCGTCGATCTCGATCCGCAAGTTCGCGAAACGCGACATCACGCTCGCGCGGATGGCGCATCAGGGGAACATTTCACACGGGATGCTGCAGGTGCTGAAGATCGCGTGCGCGTGCCGGCTGAACATCGTGATCTCGGGCGGTACCGGTTCGGGCAAGACGACGCTGCTCAACGCACTGTCGCAACACATCGAGGAGCACGAGCGGATCGTGACGATCGAGGATGCGGCCGAGCTGCAACTGCTGCAGCCGCACGTCGTCAGCCTCGAGACGCGGCCGGAGAATACGGAAGGGCTCGGCGGGATCTCGCAGCGCGACCTCGTGCGCAACGCGCTGCGGATGCGGCCCGACCGCATCATCCTCGGCGAAATCCGCGGGGCGGAGGCATTCGACGTGCTGCAGGCGATGAATACGGGTCACGACGGCTCGATGACGACGATCCATGCGAATTCGCCCCGCGACGCGATCAGCCGGCTCGAAAGCATGGTCATGATGGCGAACGCGAACCTGCAGCTGCTGTCGATCCGGCGCCAGATCGCGAGCGCCGTGCACCTGTTCGTGCAGGTCGAGCGGATGCGCGACGGCGTGCGTCGCGTGACCCGGATCACCGAGATCGTCGGGATGGAGGGCGAGGTGGTGATCACGCAGGACCTGTTCGCGTTCCGCCAGGACGGCGACACGACGCGGGATGTGGTGAAAGGCGTGTTCGAGGCGTCGTCGCTGCGGCCCGCGTTCGCGCCGCGCGCCGCCTACTACGGCGTCGAGGACGCGCTTTCCGAGGTATTCCGGCAATGACGGCCGCTGACCTGTTCGCGCTCGGCGCATTCGTCGTGATCCTCGCGGCGGGCCTCGCGCTGTCCGCGTGGCTGGATCGGGCGCGCCACACGCCGGAGCAGCGCATTCGTGCGCGGATGCAGCATCTTGCGCCATCGCTGGCGGGCCGGGAAGCCGGTGCGGCCGCCGCACCCGGCGTCGCGCTGTTCAACCTGCCGCGGCGGCAAAGCCGCGCGCGTGCGTGGCTGCAGCGTTACGTGACACGCGTGCGGGCGGTTGGCGGTGAACGCGGGATGCGGATCGTGGTCGCCAGCACGATCGCCGGCGCGATTGCCGCGATCGTGGTGGTGGAGCTCGTCGCGTTGCCGCACGTACTCCATCCGCTGATCTATGTCGGGCTGCCGCTGGTGGCGATGCGCGCCAGCTACCGCGCGCTGGTCGAGCGGTTCCGGCTGCGCTTTCTCGAAGCGTTCCCGGACGCAATCGACCTGATCGTGCGGGCGGTGCGCGCGGGCATTCCGGTCACGCAGGCGATCAGCACGGTGGGCGACAGCGCGGCGGAGCCGGTGCGCTCGACCTTCCGCACGATGGGCGACAGCCTGCGCGTCGGCGCGGATCTGAAGGACGTGCTGACGCACGCGGCAGACCGGCTGATGATCGCGGATTTCTCGTTCTTTACCGTTTACCTGCTGCTGCAGCGCGAGACCGGCGGCAGCCTCGGCGAGACGCTCGACGAGTTGTCGAGCATCATCCGCACGCGCCGCGACATCCGCCTGAAGACACGCGCGTTGACCGCCGAGGGGCGGATCACGACGAAGATCATTTCGGCGGTGCCGTTCGTGATGATCGGCGCACTGTTCCTCGTGAACCGCGCGTACGTGATGCTGCTGTTCGACACGCATGCCGGACGCGTGATGCTGACGATCGCCGCGGTGCTGCTGACGATCGGACTGCTGACGATTCACAAGATCTCGAAACTGGATACCGCGCGATGACGCTGTCGATGCTGGCCGCCCGCGGCCTCGAACTGTTGCTGTTGCTCGCGTGCGTCGCGGTGGCGCTCGGGACGCCCGGCGGCGGCCCGCGCCGGCGGATCGCCGTGCGCGTGCAGCAGGCGGCCGGACAGCGCCCGCTGTCGCTGGTGCCGGGGCGGCTGCAGCCGGGCGAGGTGCGTCAGGACCTGACGCGGCGGCTCGCGCAGCTCGGCGAGCGGTTGCCCGTGCTCGACCCGATGCAGCGCGCGAAGCTCGGGCTGCAGCTGACGCGCGCGGGCTTCCGCGAACGGCGTGCGGTGTCGTCGATGATCGGCATCAAGCTGAGCTGCGGCGTGCTGCTCGCGGGCGTCGCGATCGTGTTCAGCCCGTACATTCCGCGATTCGGCGAATACGTCGTGATCCGGGCGTTGGCGATGGTCGCCGCGTTCGTGATCGGCGTGATCGTGCCGGAATACGTGCTCGGCGCGATGATCCGGCGGCGCCGGCGGATCATCGCCGCGTGCTTTCCCGATGCGCTCGACCTGCTCGTGATCTGCACGATGGCCGGCAACAGCCTCGTATCGGGCGTGCGGCGCGTCGCGCGCGAACTCGAGCGGATCTGCCCGCCGCTCGCCGACGAGCTGACGGTATGCGCGGACGAGCTGACGCTGAGCGGCAACGTAGCCGAGGCGCTCGCGCATTTCGCGCTGCGGGTCGACTTCGCGTCGGCACGCTCGCTTGCCACGACGCTCACGCAATCGCAGCGCTTCGGCACGCCGATCACGCAGGCGCTGCGCACCCTGTCGCGCAGCGAGCGCACCGAGCAGATCGTCGCGCTCGAGGAGCAGGCCGCGAAGCTCGCGCCGAAGATCACGCTGCCGATGATGCTGTTCATCCTGCCGACGGTCGGCCTGATCGCGGCGGGCCCGGCGGCGATCCGCCTCCTCGAGGTGTTCAAATGACACGATCCGTCATCCGTGCGCTCGCGTTCGCGGCGGTGTTGCCGGTGCTGGCCGGCGGCTGCGCGCCGGGTATCCAGACGCGGCCGGCGCTGTCGCACAAGAGCGACGACCCGCAGGCCGAACTGCGCATTGCCGACAGCGCGCTTGCCGGCGGCAACGTCGATCTTGCATCGACGCTGTACGGGAAGGTGCTCGCCCGGCATCCCGACTCGCTCGCGGCGCAACTGGGGCTCGCCGACGTCAACTACCGCGCCGGCGATCTGGAGCGCGCACGCATTCTCTACGAGCAGGCACGGCAGCAGGCGCCCGCGGAACTCGGGCCGCAGCTCGGGCTCGCGCGCGTCGCGTTGCGGCAGCGTCGGCTCGACGAGGCCGCCCAGCGCTACCGCGACCTGCTGGCCGCGCAGCCGAACCTGCCGCTCGCGGCGGAAGGACTCGGCACGGTGCTCGACCTGCAGGGCCGCCACGAGGACGCGCAGGCCGTGTACCGGGACGCGCTGCGCGCGCATCCGGATGCGCAGGGGCTGCGCGTCGACCTCGGGCTGTCGCTCGTGCTGGGCAACCGGCCGCGCGAAGGCGTGAACGTGCTGCTCGACGTTGCAGGGCTGCCCGACGCGCCGTGGCAGGCGCGCCAGAACCTCGCGTTCGCGTATGGCGTGCTCGGCAACACCGATTCGGCGAAGAAGCTGCTGGCGGCGGATCTGCCCGCGTCGGCGGTGGCCGACAATCTGCGCGTCTACCAGGCGGTGCGTGCGCAGCTCGCGTCGCGCCCGGCGCCCGCTGCGGCACGACCGTCGACGGGCGCCGCGCTCGCGCCGCGCGCCGTGCCGCCCGCCGAGGGGGCCGCACGATGACACGCGGGGCGATGGGCGCCCGCCACGCGCGCGGCGTCGTATCCCTCGAGTTCGTGCTGATGCTGCCGTTCCTGCTGATGGTGCTGATCGGCATCATCGACACGAGCCTGCTCCTGTGCGACAAGGCCGTCATCACGAACGCGAGCCGCGAGGCCGCGCGTGCGGGCGTCGTGCTGCGCGTGCCGATGCTGACCACGACGCAGATCGCCAACGTCGCGACGACCTATACGCAGAACAGCCTCATCACCGGCGGCACCGCGACGACGCCGACCGTGACCGTGACGCAGGCGAACGGCACGACATCGGGCACCGCGCTGACGGTGACGGTGACCTACACGTATGTCGGGCTGGTGCTGGGTTCGGCATTCAGCGCGCTGACCGGCCCCGTCACGATCTCGGCCAGCTCGGTGATGCTCTATGAATGACGCGGCCGGCACGCCATGCCTCGGCACCGCGCGCGAGCGCGGCTCCGTCGCGCTGTTCTTCCTGCTGTTCCTGATTCCGCTGCTGTCGTTCGGCGCGCTGGCGATCGACATCGCGTGGGTGGCCACGGTGCGCAACCAGTTGCAGAACGCCGCCGACGCGGCCGCGCTCGCGGCGGCCGACGCGATGATGTCGCCGACGGGCGGCGCGCTGAACTGGTCGCAGGCCGCGCCGGCGGCGAACGGCGCGATCGCGCGGAATTCGGCGGCGGGCGCTCCGCTGGCGACCGGCACGGTGACGACCGGGTACTGGAACGTGACGCGCAATCCCGCGTCGATGCAGGCGACCACCATCACGCCCGGCACCTACGACGTGCCGGCGGTGCAGGTGACGGTGTCGCGCGCGCCGGGCGTGAACGGCGGCTCGATTCCGCTGCTGCTCGGCGGGCTGCTGGGCATCCCCGGCGCGTCCGGCAGCGCGACCGCGATCGCAGTGCTCGCCGCGCCGGGCGGGGTGGCGGCGGGCGGGCTCTTTCCGGTCGCGATCGACCAGTGCGTGTACAACCAGTACTGGAATGCGCAGACCAACCAGCCGCTGATCAATCCGCTGACCAACCTGCCGTACGAATTCTCGATCACGAACGGCCAGACCTACGGCGCGCTGTGCATGGGCGGCCAGTGGACGTCGTTCCAGTCGACCGCGACCGACACGACGACGATGGGCGGCCTGATGGTGACCGGCAACCCGACGACGCTCAATATCGGCGACAGCATCTATCTCGCGACCGGCGTGAAGGCGACGCTCTATACGTCGGTGCCGGTCGGCACGACGGTCGTGCTGCCTGTCGTCACGCAGACGGCGAGCAGCACCTACGTGCCGATCGTCGCGTTCGCGGCGTTCCATATCGACGTGTCGCTCGGCGGCACGTACAAGTACATCCAGGGGCACTTCGTCGCCGGCGTGAAGATGACCGGCGTCGCGACGGGCGTCGGGCCGTACTACGGCGTGTACGTGCCGCCGCGGCTCGCATTGTGAGCGTCGTGCCGTGCGCGGCGCAGCAGCACGAGCAGTGCGAAGAGCGTCACGGCCGGGCCGATCTGCGGCATCAGCAGCCACGGGTTCAGGTATTCCGCGACCGGCAGCGCCCACATCAGCGCGATCGCGGCCTGTTCGCCGCGCAGCCAGCCGTCGCGCCAGCCGATCGACAGCATGCACGCGATCGCGATGGCGAGCCACGCGAGTTCGTAGTGCCACACGTACGGGTTCGCCACGAGCGTCGCGACCGTCAGCACGGCGGCACGCACGCGGGTATCGCGCGATTGCGTCCACGCGATGCACGCGGCGGCGATCGCGATCGCCGCGATACACGCCTGCGCGGCATACGCGGCGCCGAGCGGCACGCCCGCAAGCCGGAGCGCCGCGAACGGCGTCGGCGACGCGAGCCAGAACACGACACCGTGTTCGAGGACGATCGATCGTGCGAGTCCGGTGCTGGCGACGAACAGGCGCAGCGACTCGATGCCGCAAATCAGGACGCTCAGCGCGACGAACGCGCCGGTGGCGAGCGCGGCCCATGCGATCGTGCGCCATGCGCGCACCGCGATCAGCACGAACGGGAACAGCAGCGCCATCTGCGGCTTGACCGACAGCAGGCCGATGCAGAGGCCCGCCAACCATGGCCGCCGATCGGCCCAGTGAACGGCCAGTGCCGCGCACGACGCGGTCAGGAACGCGTTTTGTCCAAGCGTCGCGGTGACGAACACGCAAGGCGCGGCGGCCAGCGCGAGCGGGCCGACGCGCCATGCGCCGGGAAGCGTGCCGAGACGGGAAACGCGCCACGCGACGAGACCGAGCACGACGACGCCGATCGTGACGAACAACGGATAACCGAGCGCGAAGGGCAGTAGTGCCAGCGGTGTCACGAGCAGCAGATAGGTGGGCGGATACAGCCACGGGGCGAAGACGTCGCGGCGAAGGTTCGTGAACAGCTCGGCCGACAGCCGCGAGAATGCGGAGAAGTCGTACGCCTGCGCCGGCGAGCCGTGCAGCATCAGGTACGAGGCCGACCAGAACACCGAGAAGTCGGCACCGGGGCGTGCCACGACGCTTCCGGGCCCGTGACGCACGACGGTCGTCCAGATCGTGATGAACAGCGCGTCGAGCACGAGCATCAGCACGCTGTACAGGATGGCGCGTCGCGGCGTGAGCCATCCGCCGACGCGGCGCTCCGCCGAGCGTATCGATTGCCGGGAAACGTCCAATTGCCGCGCCCGGTTCTACTTGAACGACGCCTTGCGGGCGGCGAAACTGGCGGCCGCCGGCATCGCCGTCCGGCGGCGGGTCGCGTGCGCACGCTTCAGCGGGAACTGCAGCAGCTTCGATGCCGGCTGTGCGGCGGCATCGCGCTCGGCACGGTAGCGCCGCCGCACGAGATAGACGGGGCGCTGCTTGGACTCGTGATAGATCCGGCCGAGGTATTCGCCGATCACGCCGATGCCGATCAGCTGGATGCCGCCGACGAACAGCACGACGGAAATCAGCGACGGGTAGCCGTGCACCGGATTGCCGTACAGCAGCGTCCGCACCACGATGAAGGCGCCATACACGAGCGACAGCATCGCGAACGTGAGACCGACGTAGGTCCACACGCGCAGCGGCACGGTGCTGAAGCTCGTGATGCCCTCGAGCGCGAAGTTCCAGCGTCGCCATCCGGAGAACTTCGAGCGGCCGCCGCTGCGCGGCGCACGCGTGTATTCGACGATCGCGGTGCGAAAGCCGACCCACGCGAACAGCCCCTTCATGAACCGTCGCCGCTCCGGCAGCGCGCGCAGCGCTTCGACGACCTCGCGATCCATCAGGCGGAAATCGCCGACGTTTTCCGGCATCTCCACCTCGGACAGCGCATTGTGCACGCGATAGTAGAGCGCCGCCGCCACGCGCTGCAGGTACGGGTCGCACATCCGGTCGGTGCGTTTCGCCGCGACGACCTCGGCGCCGGCGCGCCAGTGTTCGATCATCGCGGGAATCAGCGCGGGAGGGTCCTGCAGGTCAGCGTCGATCAGGATCACCGCGGCGCCGGCCGCCTCGTCGAGACCCGCGGTGAGCGCCGCTTCCTTGCCGAAGCGGCGCGTGAGATCCACGACGTGCACGCGCGGGTCGCGGGCGGCGATCGCGAGCAGCCGGTCGAGCGTGCGATCGCGGCTGCCGTCGTTGATGCAGATGAACTCGAAGCGGACCCCGGCGACCGACTCGAGAACGGGCAGCGTTTCGGCAAAGAACGCGCCGATCGTTTCCTCTTCGTCATGAAACGGCACGACGAGCGATATCAGCGGCTTCCTGGCTTGCGTGGACATGCTGCGATCTCCCGAGAGATTCGGCCGGCGCTGCACCGTATGGTTCCGATTGTCGTCTGCCGAACAGGTGCTGCCCGGTTCGGCGTGAATGCGGTTCCGGGATGCTTGTCCACCGCAGCCCCGGGCGATACGTGTGGCGTTCATTGTACGCAGGAATCGGTGATTCGTAACACGTATCGGCGCTTTTGCACGACGGTCGGCTTGCGGGGGAAAACCCCGGCCGGCGGTTGTCGGCGAACCGCGCGCGGCGGCGCTAGGATGGCGTTTTCAAGAACGCTGGAGGGCGCGATGCAAGTTCAGGACCTGACCGGTGCGCCGCTCGATTTCTGGGTGGCGTTGGCGGAAGGCCTCGGCGCGCCGCGTGTCGACGCCGCGCGGTGCACGATCGTTTCCGAACCGGGCGGCGCGCCGGTGCCGTACGCACCGTCGTCGTCGTGGGCGGACGGCGGCCCGCTCGTCGAGCGCTTGCCGTTCGGCGCGTTCGAGCGCGACGGCGGGCACGGCGCGTGGCGCGCGGTGCTGCATCGGGCGGTGCCGGCGGCGGGCGAGCGCTGCACGTTCAACCAGTCGGGGCCGACGCTGCTGGTCGCCGCGATGCGTACGCGGGTCGCGTCGACGTTCGGCGACGACGTGCCGGATCTCGACATGTCGACGCCGCGCTGAGCCCGTGCGAAGCCGGTTACGCGGCCGACAGGTTGCGCACCGCGATCGCGGCGACGTCGACGCGCTTCGGCAGGATCGCGTCCGCGGCCGCGCGATCGGCGACCCGCTGCAGCACGTCGATGTCCGCGCCGGTGACGCCGCGCTGCGCGAGCGCCGCCCGGCGCGCGATGTCGGCAGCCGCCTCGCGCGGCAGGCGCGTGAGCGACGCATAGACGGTCGCGTAATCGGCCGGATGCGCGAGCGCCCACTGGCCGGCTCGGGTGAGCCGCGCGAGCACGTCGGACAGCGCCGCGCGCTTCGATCGATCGTCGAGCGTGTCGACCGGCGACGTGAGGAACGCGAGCCCGGAATTGATCCCGCTGCCGTCGCGCACGATGCGCGCACCGCGCCGCACCACGTTGCCGTAATACGGATCGAAGGTTGCCCAGATACCGATCTGCTTCGCCTCGAACGCGGCGAACGCGTCGACCGGCAGCACGAAGCGCACGTCGACGTCGCCCGGCGCGAGGCCGTGTTCGCGCAGCGCGCCGTAGAGCTGGTATTGCGAGATGCTGCCGCGTGCCGACGACACGACGACGGTGCGCCCCTTCAGGTCGGCGACGGTGCGCACCGGCGATTCGGGCTGCACGACGATGCCGAGCGACGTCGGCGAGCCGACGCGCGTCGCGACGATCCGCAGCGCCGGATCGCCGAGCGCGGCCGTCAGCACCGGCAGGTCGCCGGCCGGCGCGAGATCGATCGCGCCCGCGCGCTGCGCTTCGAACAGCGGCGCGGCACCCTGGAAATTCGCCCAGCGAAACCGGTACGGCACGCCGTCGAGCACGTGCGCGGCTTCGGCCAGTGCGCGCAGGCCGCCCGCCTGGTCGCCGAGCACCAGCGTGACGTTCGACAGGTCGGGGCCGGCCGCGCGGGCCGGCAGGGCGGCGGTGCCGGCAAGCGGTGCGGCGGCCAGGGCGGCCACACGCAGCAGTGCGCGGCGGCGGGCCGGGGCGGAGGGCGAAGTCATCGGCGGCGGGTCCTCGGTGATCCGCGCGAGAGGCCGCGCGGCTGCCGGGCAGATTACGGAATCGGTTTCGCGCCGGCAAACATCGAATCGCGAAATGCTTATTCGCTTATTCGCGCGAGCGTGGTGAAGGGTAGAGGGGAGAAGCCAAGACGGTAGCTGTCTCGGCGAACAGCCGGCAACGCAGGTTCCCCGGTTTGAACAGCTTCGTTCGTGGGGCAGGCCGCCGGAAGGACCGAGCGTTGGGGCGTGCCCGTCGCGAATGCGTTGCGTATTTGCTTTGCGCACGCGTTGCGCCTGGCCCTTCCGGTGGCTTGCGCAAGTCCGCTATTGGCCGCTAGCCTGCGGCAGCGACGGTGCGCAGGAACGCGCGTACCGCGGGCGCCTTCTCGAAGCGCCGGTGCGCAAGCGCGAGTTCGGACGTGATCGGCTTGCCGGCGATCGGCCGGTACACGACGCCCGGCAACGACACGCAGCCGGCGAGTGCGTCCGGGATCACGGCGACCCAGCCGTTCACCGACACGCACGCGAGCACCGCGAGCAATCCGCCCGGCCGCGCGGCGATCACCGGCGCGAAGCGGCCGCGTCGTGCGACTTCGAGCGTGCCGCGTTCCTGTTCGGGCACCGCGAAGCGTGCGTCGGCGAGATCGGCGGCACGCACGGCGGTCATCGCCGCGTAACGCGACTCGGCCGGCACGGCCGCGACGAATACGTCGCGCTGCAGCGTGACGATCCGCAGCCCGCCCGGCAGCGGCATCGGCGGGCGCACGTATGCGAGGTCGAGCCGGCCCGTGTCGAGCTGCTTCGCGACGTCGTCCATCGGCACCTCGCGCAGGTTCAGTTCGATACGCGGATGCGCGGCGCGGAACGCGCCGACCGTGCGCTGCAGCGTGCCCGAATAGACGGCCGACGACACGTAGCCGATCTCGATCCGGCCGAGCTCGCCGCGCTCGGCGAGCGTCGCGAGTTCGCGGCCGCGCTGCAGATGTTCGACCGCGGCGGTGGCTTCGGCGAGAAACGCCTCGCCTGCCGCCGTCAGCGAGACCTCCCGGCGCGACCGCTGGAACAGCCGCACGCCGAGCAGCCGTTCGGCTTCCTGGATCTGCCGCGTGAGCGCGGGCGGCGCCAGGTCGAGCGCGTCGGCCGCGCGCGCGAAATGCAGGTGTTGCGCGACGCTCAGGAACGCGCGCACGTGACGGAATTCGAGCGGATTCATGATTGCAATTTTCGTCAATGAAACTGCATGGGTATGTCAATGACAGGCAATACGAGGCCAGCCTAGCATACGGCTCGTCCCTCTTGCTCCGGAGCTGCCGATGTCCCAGTCTTCCCCCGCCCCGCGCGCAGGCGCGCCTGGCGCCGTGCGCACGGGCACCCGCCTGCCGCCCGCCGCGACGCTCGCGGTCGCATCCGCGACGTGCTCGCTGATCGTGCTCGACACGAACGTCGTTGCCGTGTCGCTGCCGAGCATCGCGCGCAGCTTTCATGCGAGTTTCGCCGACATCGAATGGGTCGTGAGCGCCTACATGACCGCGTTCGCCGCATGCCTGTTGCCGGCCGGCGGGCTGGCCGACCGCTTCGGGCGCAAGCGCATGCTCGGCGCGGGGCTCGCGCTCTTTTCGCTCGCGTCGCTCGGGTGCGGGATCGCACCGTCGGCCGGCTGGCTGATCGCCGCGCGCGCGGTGAAGGGCGGCGGGGCCGCGCTGTTGCTGACGGCCGCGCTCGCGGTGATCGCGAACCGCTTTCCGGACGGACGCGAACGGGCCCGTGCGTGGGCGATCTGGGGGATGTGCATGGGGCTCGCGACGGCCGTCGCGCCGCTGGTCGGCGGTGCGATCACGCAGTGGATCGGCTGGCGCTGGGTGTTCCTGCTGAACCTGCCGGTGTGCGCGCTGCTCGCGGCCGGCGCGCGCGTCGCGATCGACGAGTCGCGCGATCCGCATGCGAAACGCGTGGACGCCGCCGGCAGCCTGCTGTTCGGCGCGGCGCTCGCGTGCGCGATCGCGGCGCTGATCGGCGCGCCGTCGCACGGCTGGCTGTCGGCCGCGACGCTCGGCCGGTTCGCGCTCGCCGCCGCGCTGCTGGCCGCGTTCGTCGGCGCGGAGCGCTGGCAGGCGCGGCCGATGATCGATCTCGCGCTGTTCCGCCAGCCGCGCTTCGTCGGCGCGGTGCTCGCGATGTTCGGCTATGCGGCGTGCGCGCAGGTGATGATGACGTTCCTGCCGCTGTACCTGCAGAACGCGTTCGGGATGTCCGCGATCGACGCGGGGCTCGGGATGCTGCCGTTCGCGTTCGCGATGATCGCCGGGCCGTCGCTCGGCGGCATGCTCGCGGCGCGCGTGTCGTCCGGCGGCGTGCTGGCCGGCGGGCTCGCGCTGATCGGCGCCGGCAATCTCGCGACCGCGGCGCTGACGGCCGGCGGCGACTACCGGCTCGTCGCGTTCGGCATGTTCGTGACGGGCTGCGGCGCCGGCATCATGAACGGCGACACGCAGAAGGCGATCATGGCGTGCGTGCCGCCGGACCGTACCGGGATGGCGTCGGGCATCAGCACGACCACCCGCTTCTCGGCGATCGTGACGGCCGTCGGCGTGCTCGGCGCGGTGCTGGCCGCCAGTACGCGCACGCACCTCGACCGGCTGCTGTCCGCGGCACCGGGGGCGCGGGCATTCGTCGATGCGCCGTTCATGTCGAGCCTGCTGGCCGGCGATCCCGCGCAGGCGCTCGCGCACGTGCCGCCGTCGGCCGCCCGCACGCTTGCCGACGCGGCGCCCGCGGCCTTCGCGAGCGGATTCGCCGCCGCGCTGACGGTGAGCGGCGTGCTCGCGCTCGCTGCCGCCGTCGTTGCATACAAGTTGCTTGCGCAACCGATGCGCGACGCGTGATGCGCGCGGCGCTCCATGCGCCGCCCATTGCGCGCGGCGACACGACTCAGCGCGATTTCGTCACGATGCGATGAATCCGCGCCGCACGCGCGACGCGCGGCTGTTGCGACGCACCGCAATGCGTCGCCTGCCGGCCGCGTGTGCGTCGCGTCGGTTCGGGCGGGGCGTCGGCGAGCGGCACATTCGTCCGCGCATCCGCATGCGCGGCAACCGCCGCGACGGCCGGCTGTGCGGCCTCGGCGTCGAGCCAGCTGCGCGTCGCCTCGGCGATCAGCCCGCGCAGCCAGCGCACGCCGTCGATGCACGATCCCGATTCGTTCCACGTCATCCGGTACACGATATCGGGCGGTTCCGCCGGCAGCGCCACCGCGCCGAGCGGCAGCAGCTTCGCGTAGTGGCGTGCGAGCCGGTACGTGGTGGTCAGGATCAGGTCGGAGCGCACCAGCGCATGCGCGGCGAGTTCGAAATGCGGCAGCGTGACGACGATCCGCCGCTGCAGGCCGACGCGTTCGAGCTGCCGGTCGATCGCGCCGGATGCTTCGAGCCACGACGGCGTCGGACACAGCTGCGCGGCGCGCGCGAATTCGGCGGCCGTCATCGCGCCGCGCCGCGCGAGCGGATGCGTCGCGCGCATCAGGCACACGACGCGATCGTCGAACAGGTCGTCCTGCCGGAAGCGCGACAGGCGGGCAGGGCGGTTGTCGATCACGACGTCGAGCTCGCCGTCGGCGAGTGCGCGTTCGTCGTCGTAGCCGTCGCCGAGCGGATGGAACACGAGCTGCGCGTTCGGCGCGCGTTCGCGGAACAGCGCGACGAGCCTCGGCACGAACAGCACGTTCAGGTAGTCGGGACAGCCGATCCGGTAGGTGCGCACCGACGTGCGCGCGTCGAAGGTCGGCTGCTGGATGCGGATGAAGTCGATCACGCGCAGCGCATTGCGCAGCGGCTCGATCAGTCGCGCGCCGAACTCGGTCGGCACCATCCCGTAGCGGCTGCGCACCAGCAGCGGATCGCCGAGCAGCGTGCGCAGGCGCTTGAGCGCGGCGCTCGTCGCGGGCTGCGACATGTTCAGCCGCACGGCCGCGCGCGACACGGTGCGCTCGGTCAGCAGCACGAGCAGGATGCGCATCAGCCGCGCATCCAGCACGTCGAGCGCACCCGTCGCATCGGACGCGTCGAGGGAACGGCCGTTCGGCCCCGGTGCGTCCCGCATGTCGCTACGCGTTCCCGCGGCCCGTCATTTGACGAAGGTGCCCGGCCAGCCGACGATCCGCTTCGGACGCGGCGGCGCATAGGTGCGGACCTTCGACGTCTTCAGCTTCAGGCGCACCAGCGATTCGGCGAGCGCGACCGCGGCCGACACGCCGTCGACGACGGGCACGCCCGTGCATTCCTCGATCTGCCGGTCGAGGCCGGCCATCCCGCCGCAGCCGAGGCAGATCACTTCCGCGTGATCGTCCTTCACCGCGCGCTCGGCCTGGCCGACGATCGACTCGATCGCGCGGGCCGGGTTCTCCTCGAGCTCGAGCACCGCGAGACCGCTCGCGCGCACCGACGCGCAGCGCGCGTCGAGCCCGGCGAGCTTCAGGCGATCCTCGATCAGCGGCACCGTTCGGTCGAGCGTCGTGACGACCGAATAGCGGTGGCCGAGCAGCATCGCGACGCTCGCGGCCGCTTCGGTGATGTCGACGACGGGCACCGTCAGCAGTTCCTGCAGCCCTTCGCGGCCATGTTCGCCGTAGCCGGCCTGGATCACCGCGTCGTACGGCTCGTCGTAGCTCAACACGCGGTCCATCACGGCGATCGCCGCGAGATAGCTCTCGAAGTTGCCTTCGATCGACTCCGCGCCGAAGCGCGGCGTGAGCCCGACGATCTCCGTGCCGGGCGCCGCCGCGGCCTGCGCCTGCGCGGCGATGGCGTCGGTGATCGACTCGGTCGTGTTGACGTTGACTACCAGTATTCTCATCGGTGTACTCCGTATGCTGCGTTCAGTGTTGGGCGCAGGCGACCGCGATGGGTTCGCCCGAGCGCTCTTCGTATTGGCGTTTGCGATCGGCCGTCAGCCAGTACACGCTGCCCGCGATGGCCGCGCCGAGCAGCCAGGAGAACGGCGTCAGCGCGCCGAAGGCCGGCACGACGGCGAGCGTGATCGAGATCAGCGCGGACGGCACGAGGGCCGCGAGCGCCTTGCGGTTCACGCCGCGCGTATAGAAATAGGCGCCAGTCGGCGCTTCGGTATAGAGATCCGGCACGTTCACGCGCTGCTTGCGCACGAGCCAGTAGTCGACCGTGATGATCCCGTACAGCGGGCCGAGCAGCGCCCCGAGGCCGGACAGGAAGTAGACGATCACGATCGGGCTGTTGTACAGGTTCCACGGCAGGATCAGCACCGCGACCGTCGCGCTGATCAGGCCCGCGCGGCGAAACGTCAGGCGGTGCGGCGCGAGGCTCGTCAGCACGAAGGCCGGCGCGACGAAGTTCGCCATGATGTTCACCGCGACCGTCACGATCAGGAATGCGAGGCAGCCGAGCACGAGGAACAGCTTGTTCGGCACCGTCGCGATGATTTCCGTCGGGCTGTGGATGATCTGGCCGTTCAGCTTGAACTGCGCGCCCGCGAGCACGAAGCTGATCGTCGCGAACACCAGGATGTTCACCGGCAGGCCCCAGAAGTTGCCGACCCGCACCGTCTTCGCGCTCGGCGACGAGCGCGCGAAATCGCAGAAGTTGAGCACCAGCGTGCCGTAGATCGCGAGCCACAGCGCGCCACCCGCGAACACTTCGGTCCACATCTTCAGGCCGGTCATCGGCTTGCCGACCGACATCGCGAGATGGCCGCCGGTGCGGCTGAACATCCACGCGGCGAGCGACAGCGTCGTGACGAGGATGATCGGGCCGGCGAGCCCTTCGTACTTGCGGACCATCTCCATCCCGTAGGTGAGGATGCCGATCTGCACGAGCCAGATCGCGACGAACGTGATCCAGCCGAGCGTCGACAGCCCGAGGATCGCGTTCCGGTCGAACGCGGCGAGACCCGGCCAGATCGCGGTGAGCAGCACGCGCAGCACGACCGACGCGAGATAGGTCTGGATTCCGAACCATGCGATCGCGATCACCGCGCGGATCATCGCGGGCAGGAGCGCACCGTAGATGCCGAAGCTCATCCGGCTGATCACCGGGAACGGCACGCCGGTCTTCTGGCCCATGTAGCCGGTGAGGTTCATGAAGCCGTACACGAGCACCGCGCCGATCGCGAGCGATGCGAGCATCTGCCAGCCCGACAGGCCGAGCGCGAACAGGCCGATCGCGAACGAGTAGTTCGCGATGTTGTGCACGTCGTTGGTCCACAGCGCAAAGATGCTGTAGCGGCCCCAGGTCCGGCCTTCGGCCTTGGTCGGCGCGAGGTCGGGATTGTGCAGCCGCGGGCTCGGCGCGGGATCGCGCGCGGCCGTATCGGTGCGATGCAATGCGTCGTCCGCGCCGAGCACGATGCCCGCGCGGTGGGTGGCTTCCAGTTGCACGCCTTGTCTCCTTCCATGTGCGGGGCGCGAACCGGCAGCGTGTGCACGCAGCGCAGGCCCGGCCGCCGTGGACGTTATGTCTCGGATTTGTTCGCGAGTATGGGTGGCGGCCGCGACGATGGGAAATTAAATATTCGGCTGGGTGTCATTTGAAAAATGAATGGACCGGGTCGCCGGCGGTGGCGATGGGCGGCACGCAAATTGCTCGTCAGAGGTCTCCATCCAATCGACATCAGCGGAGGTGTCATGCAGCGATATTCCATTCGTCACGTATCGCGAGCCGTCTTCGCCGGCATCCTGATCGCCGGCCTGGCGGCGGGTGCGGGTTGCCAGAAGAAGAGCGAGAGCGACACCGGCGGGAGTTCAACGAGCGCCACCGGCGGCATGGCGCCGGCGCCGTCCACCGCGCCGGCGGGCACGCCGGGCAGCGGCGCGGCAGGCAGCGGCATGAGCGGCGGCCCAGCGAGCATGCCGGGCGCTGCTTCCGCGCCCGCGGGCGCAAGCGGCGGCTGACCGTCGGCGCGGGCGGCGTGCGCGGGTCCGTCGCCCGCGTGCCGGTCGCCCGCGCGCCGCCGGGACGGCTGCCGGCGCGGCACGCGTGTCGCAGGGCGCGCGTGGGCGACGCCGTGCCCGTGAAAGATTTGCAAGGACCGTTGTAGCGATTCCCGGACCGGCGCCGGCTGCATCCCGCCGGCGCACGCCGTCCGGAACAGGAGGTGCGATGCAGAAGGCGGAATCGAACCCAACCCCGAAACAGCAGCGCGAACCGATCGCGAAGCGTCCGGTGAAGACGCCGGCGGCCGGCGGCATGCCCGATGCGGCGACCCGGGCCGCCAAGGTCACGAAGCGGCCGCTGACGCCGGAGGCCGTCGCGGCGAAAACGCCGACCGGCCTGCCGCCGATCGACGTCGGCGCGCATGCGGTCGACAGCGGCGATCCGGTGCGTCGCGCCAGCGGCAGGATCGTGACGCTCGACAACGCGAACATGGCGATGACCGACAACACGGTCGACGTCGACGGCAAGGGCATGGAGGCGCGCAGCGGCGCGACCGAATGGCACGACAACGTGATCTACTCGAATGCGTCGCTCGACGACGCGGTTGAGACGCCCGACGAAGGGCTCGGCGGCATCGAGAGCCGGCCGGGTGGCAACGTGCCGCAGATTGCGACCCGGCCGGGCTGGCGCGTCCGGCATGTCGGCGATGTCGATGTCGAGCACGGCGACGGCACGCGGGTCGAGCACGTGATCCGCCTCGAGCGGAGCGACTGACGACGTATCGAGGGTTGCCGGGCGGACCGCCGGCCGTCGGTCCGCCGAGGGCCGTTATTGCGGGCCGAGTTCCTGCGCGGACGTATCCGCATCGTTGCCCTGCGCGACGAGTACGTGGATGTCGTTCGGCGTCACGTCGCCGATGCCGCCCGACGGAATCGTCACCAGCAGCCAGTCGGCGTTGTTGTTGATCGCGACCGGCGCGGTCTTCAGGATCGGCGACTTGCTGCCGGCTGTCGTCACGATCACCTGGTAGTTGCCGCCGTTCAGGTAGACGGAATCCTGTCCGGAAGCCGGCACGGCGTTCTGGTACGCGGCGCCCGCCAGCGTCGGGCTTTGCGTGTTGATGTCGGTGCCCGGCGGCACGACGTACACGTCGACGTTCTGCGTGTTCGGCGACGCGTTGAAGCTGCGCACGCGCGCCTTGTCGGACAGCAGGCCCTTGGCGTACGGATCGTCGATCACGGAGATCGCCGACGACGTGCTCGGCAAGGCGATCGTCGTGTAGTGATGGCCGTTCGCCGCACCGAACGATTGCGACGCGACGGTCGCGGTCGTGCCCGAAACGTCGTAGCTCGTCGTCTGCGTGCCTGAGTCGATGTCGTGATAGCGGGTCACGCCCTTGTACGCGACGCCCGATGCATCCACCTTCGCATTCAGGTAGTAGTCGAGATTCGGGCCGGCCGGCACCGCGTTGATGAAGCGCGCCTGCGGCTTCGAGATGCCGAGCTCGGTGCCGACGTCGTTGCCGTCTCCGCCGCATGCCGTGAGTACGGAAATGACCGAGCACAGGGCCACTATCGTTCGTATGGATTTCATGTCGTCCTCGCGTTCAGGGGAACCTGCTTGCGATGCGGGATCGCCGCGCGAGGAGTCGCGCGGTGCGCAGCGCCGGTTGAGGGAAGGATTGCCGTCCGCCGGGGTGGCGGGCGCGTGGTTGCCGCAAGCGATGTGCCCGCGCGGCGCGATCGGCGCGGGCACCCATGGGGCGGCGGATGCGGCGCACGGAGGGAACTGCATGCCGTGCCGGATCGCGCGAGTCGGGTGACGTGCTTGTAAAAACGCGGTGCGGCGAGCGCGCGAGCGACGCGTGCCGGAAAGGCGTTTCAAACGGCAACCGGTGTGCGCTGCGGTTGAGGCGGGAAGGCGAGGAGAGGCTTTCGCGAATATCGTTGCGCGCGCGTCGAGATGCGGAGAGTCGTAGATCGCGCGCGACGACACGGCGTCGTCGCGCGCATGAAAAATCAACGGTTCACGAGCTTCGCCGGATACGCGAGCGCGAGCGCGCAACCGACCAGCATGCACGCGGCGAAGCCGTACAGCCCCGCGCTTTGCGAATGGAACGTGTCGCGCAGCCAGCCGATGAAGTAGGTGCTGCCGAAGCCGCCGAGGTTCGCGATCGAGCACGCGAACGCGATCCCGCCGGCCGCGGCCGAGCCCTTCAGGAACGTGGACGGCAGCGCCCAGACGACCGGCATCGCGGCGGCCGCGCCCGCGTTGATCAGCGAGAACAGCAGCACGGTCGCGAGCGTGCCGTGCGACGACGCGGCGGCAAATGCGAGCGCGACGGCCGACACGAGGAACGGCACGACGATATGCCAGCGGCGCTCGCGCGCACGATCGGAGCTCGCGCCGCAATACAGCGTCGCGAGCACGGCCGCGGCGTTCGGGATCACCATCAGCCAGCCGATGTGATACGCGTCCTTCACGCCGGTATCGCGCAGGATCGTCGGCAACCAGAAGCTCACCGCGTACAGCCCGAGCAGCACGCACAGGTCGATGAGGCCGAGCGCCCACACCTTCGGATCGGAAAACGCGCGGCCGAGCGCGTGGCTCTTGTTGCCCGACGGGTCGGCGTCGAGGTTCGCGCGCAGCGTGCGCTTCTCGTCGGCGTTCAGCCAGTGCGCGGTCTCGATGCTGTTGGGCAGCCAGCGCAGCACCGCGAAGCCGAGCAGGACCGACGGCAATGCCTCGAGCAGGAACAGCCACTGCCAGCCGCCGAGCCCGTGCGCGCCGTCGAACGCACGCATGATCCAGCCGGAGATCGGGCTGCCGATCATGCTCGACAGCGGCAGGCCGACCATGAACAGCGCGACGATCCGCGCGCGGCGCGCATCGGGATACCACTGCGTCAGGTACAGCAGCACGCCGGGCAGGAAGCCGGCTTCGGCGGCGCCGAGCAGGAAGCGCACGATGTAGAACTGCATCGGCGTGTGCACGAACATCGTCGCGCCCGACAGCAGGCCCCACGTGATCATGATCCGCGCGATCCACAGTTTCGCGCCGACGCGCTGCAGCACCAGGTTGCTCGGGACTTCGAACAGGATGTAGCCGCCGAAGAACAGGCCCGCGCCGAGCCCGTACACGGTGTCGCTGAACTTCAGCGCGTCGAGCATCTGCAGCTTCGCGAGCCCGATGTTGATGCGGTCGAGATAGGCCGCGAAATAGCACAGGCAGAACAGCGTGATCAGGCGCAGCGTGACCTTGCGGTAGAGCGCGCCGTGCAGCGTGTCGTCGGCGGAGACGGCGGCGCTCGGGTGTGCGGTAGACATGGGATTGCCCCTGTTCGAATGTGACGGATGAAGTGGGTGGCCGTTCGACGCGAGCGAAGGTTCGCCGCGCGCTGGAGTCTGTATAGCACGCCAATTACATAGCGTACACACTAGAAAATACGGAATCGCACAGGCATGAAAATGGATGCTCGAGAGTCGACCGATAAACCGGGTAAGTCACGTATTTTTTAGGAATTCATCTGGAAATATACGCATACCTGAATGGTCGTCTCGCGTTCGGTGGATGCACGAAATTCGTGCGTATACGCTCAAAAGTGGAGTGTATGCATGCCAGTGATTCGACCGTGGGAAAGCCTGCGTCCGGCAGCCCGCCCGATGGCGGGCACCGCGGGCGCTGCAGGGGCGATGTCCGTGAGCAGGCCAGCACAGTCAGGCGATCGTCAGGCGTGACGCGGGAAGGGCGCGACGAACCCTGACGTACCGCAATGAAGCGGCGGCCGCGCGACCGATCGCGTCGATTTGAGGGTGTACACTGCATGCCTTTCCCATTCATGCCGCGCGAGCCTTCATCTTCATGGCGTCTTCCAAGGATTCCTACGACTTTCACGACCAGGTCGGGCACCTGCTGCGCCGCGCCTATCAGCGGCACGTTGCGATCTTCCAGGAAGCGATCCCCGATTCGGACCTGACGGCCGCACAGTTCGTCGCGCTGTGCGCGGTCAAGGAAAAGCAGGCGTGTTCGCTGAACGACATCGTGAAGGCGACCGCGATCGACCAGGCGACCATTCGCGGCGTCGTCGAGCGGTTGAAGACACGCGCGCTGATCGAGGTGCTGCCCGACCCGAACGACGGCCGCAAGCTGATCGTACGCGCGACCGCGGCGGGCCTCGCGCTGATCGACCGCACGGTGCCGTTCGCGCGGCAGGTGACCGAGCGCACGTACGGGCCGCTCAATCCGGGCGAACGCGTCGCATTGCAGTACCTGCTGCGCAAGATGATGGAGGCCGACGGCGACGCGTGACGCGCAGCGCCGTCCAGCACGCGACCCCAACCAGCCTTATACGGCGCTTGCCGCGGCAGGCGCTGCGGCGCCGAGAAGCCGGCCGGCCTCGCGCAGCGCGGCGCGCACCGTCTCGGGCGTGAACGGTGGCGCATGGAAGCGCACGCCGGTCGCATCGAACAGCGCATTCGCGACGGCGGCGGGCCCCGGTACCGACGCCGATTCGCCCGCACCGAGCGGCGGCTCGCCTTGCCGCGGCATCAACACCACGTCGACGTCCGGCACTTCGTCGAACGTCAGGATCGGATAGCTCGCCCATTCGCGCGATGCAACCTTGCCGTCGGCAAACCGCACGCGCTCCTTCAGCGTGCGGCTCAATACCTGGATCACGTTGCCGTGGATCTGATGGCGCACGCCGTCGGGGTTGATCATCGTGCCGGTGTCCTGGCCGACCGTCACGCGCTCGATGCGGATTTCGCCCGACACGCGATCGACGCTCAGGTCGACGATCCATGCGGACCAGGCCGCGCCGAAACCGGGGAAGCGGCTGTGGACGTAGCGCGCGTAGGCGATGCCGCGTCCACGGACGACGCGCGACGCTTCAGGTTCATTCCCGCGGCCCGCGCGCGGCGTCCAGCCCGCGCGATCGGCCACGGCCCGCAGCAGTTCGATCGCGCGCGTGTCCTGGAGATGCCGAAGCCGGAACGCGAGCGGATCGATGCCGGCCAGCACCGCGCATTCGTCGACGAATGCGTCGTGCGCGAACGAGTTCGGCAACGCCGACACGCCGCGCAGCCACGATGCACGCACGAGCGGCGCCAGATCCTCGCAGACGAAGCGGCGGTTCGGGCTTTCGTAAGGCGATACGGCCGTGCGGTCGCCCATCTCGAACACGCGCGGTTCGGGCGCGATCGCGCCGGTCAGGAGCGTCGCGAGCAGCGGTGCGTCGTTCGACGGGTAGCGCGTCGTGAAGTCGTAGCCGAGCAGGCGGCCGTCGCGCGTCACGGTGCCCGTCACCTGCATCAGCTGCCCGGCGCCCTTCGGTTCCCACAGATGCTCGTCCGCGCGCGACAGCTGCACGCGCACCGGGCGGCCGACCGCGCGCGACAGCAGCAGCGCGTCGCCGCATACGTCGTCCGCGCCGTTGCGGCCGTAGCAGCCGGCTGCTTCCATTCGCACGATGTCGAAATCGGCTTCGTCGCGTGCCACGAGCGTCGCGAGGTCATAGCGCAGCGACACGGGGTTCTGCGTGCCGGACCATACGGTGATGCGGCCGTCGCCGGGCGCGCGGTAGTCGGCGAGCGCGCACGACGGGCCGATCGAGCCGTGCATCTGGAACGGCCACGCATAGGTGCGCGACAGCGTGATGGTGTCGGGTTGCGTGCGGGCCGCTTCGACGTCGCCTTCGTCCAGTAGCACGCGGCGTCGCGCGGGCGCGGCGGCGATCGCGGCCGCAGGCGTGTCGAGCGGCGGCAGCGCGGGATGCGGCCGCCACGTGACGCGCAGCTGGCGTGCCGCGCGGATCGCGTGTTCCTCGCGCTCGGCGACGACGCCGACGAAGTCGCCGATCGCCACGACCGCCACCAGCCCCGGCACGTCGGCGACCGACGCGCGATCGACGTCGACCAGCGACGTGCCGACGAACGCACCGCTGTCGTGGCCCGCATACGGCGGCCGCACGACGCGGCCGTGCAGCATGCCCGGCACGCGCATGTCGTGCACGAACGTGAGCTGGCCGGTGGCCTTCGCGGGCAGGTCGACGCGCGGCGACGATCGGCCGACGATCCGGTAGCGGGCGGGGTCCTTCGTGCGGGCGTTCAGGTCGAGCGTCAGCGCGATGCGGCGCGCCGCGACGAGCGCGGCGAATGTCGCTGTGTGTCCGTATGCCGGCGCGGAGATCGTTCCGTCGTCGATGCTCAGTTGCGCGAGGTCGACGCCGAAGCGCTCGGCGGCCAGCGCCAGCAGCGCGTGGCGCGCCTGCGCGGCCGCGCAGCGCAGCGGCGTCGCCGAAATCTGGATCGTCGCGCTCGCGATGGTCGGACCCTGGTTCGGCGTCGCGGCCGTATCGCCGAGCACCATCGTCACGCGCGCGGCCGGCACGTCGAGTTCCTCGGCCACGATCTGCGCGAGCGACGTGCGAATGCCGGTGCCGAGGTCGACGTGGCCGTTGAACGCGAGGATGCGTCCGTCGTCGAGAATCGCGACGAACACTTCGGGCAGCGTCGGCACGTACGACGACAGGCTGCCCGGCTGGCCGGGCGCCGGCTTGATGGGCGGCGCGGGCGGCCGGATCACGGTCAGGCAGCCGTCGCGCGCAAGCAGTTCGGAGCGGTTCACGGTTCAGGTGTCCTGTCGGGGAGGGCGCGACCCGCGGCCGGCGGCCGGCGGCCGGTCACACCGGCTGCGGCGCGCGGGCGCCGCTGGCCGCGCACGGGGCGACGGCTCGAGCGAGCGCGATGGCGCACGCGGTCAATCTAGGTCGCCAAAAGCGCAGCGTCAATCGCGCGCCGGCGCGGGTACGGCTGCCGTTCGTCCCACCCGCGCGGCGCGGCGGCTCAGCGCGGGTGCACGGCATTGATCGCCGCGATCGCATCGTCGAGCGGCATCACGGCTGCGTATTTCTGCTGCATGTCGAACAGGTTCGCGTCGTGCGGCGCGATCGCGCGATCGCCGACGCAATCGGCGAGCACGAGCGGACGGAACCCGTGCGACATCGCGTCGACCACGCTCGCGCGCACGCAGCCGCTCGTCACCGCGCCGGCGACGAGCAGCGTCTGCACCGCGCGCTGCGCGAGCCACGGCGCGAGCTGTGTGCCGAAGAACGCCGACGGCACGGTCTTGCGCACGACGAGTTCGCCGGCGGCCGGCGTGAGTTCGGGCACGATCGCGCTGTTCGGATGGTGCTCGGTCAGTGTCGCCATGCCGGGCACCTTCAGCGAGAACACGTTGTCGTCGCTGCCGTCGTCCGCGTACACGATGCGGCTGTGCGCGACGGGCCAGCCGCGTTCGCGCGCGAGCGCGAGCGCCCGCGTCGTGCGCGCGATCGCCGGCGCGATGTTGCCGCCGCCGAACGTCGCGGGATCGGCGAAGCCGACCACGAAGTCGACGATCAGCAGCCCGATGTTGCCGTGCGGCGGCAGCGGCGTGCCGAAACCCTGCTGACGGTAGACGTTCGCTTCGGCGTGGCGGGAAAGATCGGTCATGGTGTCGGGCACTCGTCTATCAGGCAGGTTGGTCGGTCACGCGGCCGTCGCGCACGACGGTCTCGCCGTCGAGCTCGACCGTGCAGCGGCGCAGCGGGATGTCGATGTGGCAGGTGGTCGTGCGGCTGCCGCCGCCTTCGTTGTTCGGGCCGAGCGAGAACAGGAAGTTGCCTTCGAACGCGCGCGCATCCATCCCGATCGTCGCCTCGCGGTCGTACAGGCCGAGCGTCGACCAGCGCGCACGCGGCTGCAGCCCCCAGCCGATGTGCGAGATCGCATAGCCTTCCGGGTCCGCGAAGGTTTCCATGTAGTCGCGCAGCAGGTCGGCATCGACGCCGCCTTCGATGCGCGTCGCATAACCGCCTTCGACGGTCAGCGCGATCGGCTCGCTCACGTAGTGCTTCTGCGGCAGCAGGATGTCGCCGCGATCGATCACGATCGTGCCGCGCGCGGTGCGGTCGTTCGGGAAGGTCAGCGCGAAACCGCTCGGCCAGTGGTCCCAGCGGCCCGGCGCGTCGACGAAGCCGTATTCGGCGGTCGGCGGGAAATCGCCCAGCGGGCACACGAGCGCGGTGCCGGCCGCCGAGGTCACGCGCATCTCGCGCGCGGCGGCGATTTTCTTCGCGGCGCCGAGCACGCGCGTGCGGTCGGCCAGCGTCGGCACCATCCGCACCAGCACCTCGGGCGGCTCGACCGCGAGCAGGATCTTCGTGCCGGACTTCAGGATGTCGTGCTGCTCGGGCGAGAACAGCAGTGTCATCAGGTCCAGCACGAGGTCGCTCTCGCGCAATGCGGCGATTGCGGCGCGGTTGCCGGTCAGCGGCGTCGTGCCGAGATAGGCGAGCGGGTCGCGGCTGAAGGCCTTTTCGCCGTTCACCGGCGGCAGGTCGAGCCGGTTGACGACCGCGCCCATCGATTGCGTTGCGATCAGCGCGCACGACAGCGTCTGCGGGTGAGTGGCCGCGCTCGTCAGGATCGTGACGGTCTGGCCCGGTTCGAGGCGCGACAGCGTGAGCACCTGCTTCCACGCGTCGATCAGTTGATAGTCGCTGACTGGCATCGTCGGCTCCGGTAAAGGCGTGAAGGAAAAGGGGCGAGGCGGCGTCAGGCCGCGAGCGGCGCGCCGAGGAAGTCGCCGAACGCCGCGTAGAAGCCCGCCGCGTTGTCCCACGGAATCATGTGGCCGGCATCGGGCACGCGCACGTGCCGCATCGACGGCGTCGCGCGCTGCAGTTCGGCGACGTCGTCGTCGCGCACCACGTCGCCGCGCTCGGCCGTGATCAGCAGCGACGGCACGGCCAGTTGCGCGGCGTCCGCGTGGAAGTCGTCGGTGTGGAAGCCTTCGTAGGAGGCGCGCACCGCGCGCTCGTCGCAGGTATGCAGCCATTCGGCGCGCAGTTGCCGCTCGGCATCGGTCCAGGTCGGGCAGAACGCGCGCATCCCTTCGGCATCGGTGCCGGCGCGCGCGAGCGCCATCGAGTCGATGTACCACGGCAGCTTGCCCGGATAGTCGCGGCGGTTCGGGCCCGACACGGGCGGATCGACGAGCACGACCGATTCGAGCCCGCGGATGTCGCGCCGCGCCGCACGCGCGGCGATCCGTGCGCCCATCGAATGGCCGACGAGGCTCGTGCGCGGCAGGCCGAGTGCGGCGACGAGCGCCGCGATGTCGTCGGCCTGCGCATCGAGGCCATAGTCGAGCGACGCCGACGCGTCGGACAGCCCGCGCCCGCGCACGTCGAGCACATAGATGTCGAACGCCGCGCCGAAGATTTCGCCGACGAAGCCCCATGTGATCGCGGGGCTCGTGATGCCGGGAATCAGCACGATGGCCGGGCGTGACGCGCGTGCGCCCGACGCGCCGCCGTAGCGCAGATAGTGCTGACGGATGCCGTTGGCGCGGACGTTCGCGCCGTACAGGAAAGTCGAGGACATGGAGAGGCTCCGAAGTGGCGGCGGCGCTCAGTACGCGCCGGACAGCAGCGCGCCGGCGCCGGGCACGATCGGTTCGAGATCGAGTTCGCGCAGCATCGCGTAGGTCGTCGCGATCGCGGCGGTGATCACGGGCTTGCCCGTCATCGCCTCGACCTTCGCGACGGCCGGCAGCGACGGCATCTGCACGCACGCGGACAGCACGATCGCATCGGCGTCCTGGTACGGCAGCGTCTTCACGATGTCGGGCAGGCGCGCCGGGTCGTGACGGCCGACGTCGAGGTTGTCGGGAATCTCGAGCGCGCGGTACGCGATCACTTCATAGCCTTCGTTGCGGATGTAGTCGACCACGAGCTCGGTCAGCGGCAGCATGTACGGCGCGACCACCACGATGCGCTTCGCGCCGATCACCTTCAGCGCATCGACGAGCGCGCCCGCGCTCGTCAGCACTGGCGCCTGCGCGCCGTTGTCGGCCGTGTGCTTCGTGAGGCGCGCCTGCGATACGCGGTGATAGCCGTGGCCCATCGCCATGATCGCGACGAGGCACGCGTAGCCGAGCACGTCGACGCGCGCATCGCTCAGTTCCACCGCGCAGCGGTCGGATTCGGCGTCCATCGCCGCGAGTTCTTCCTTGACCACCTTCTTCATCCGCATCCGGCTCGAGTGATACGTGAAGCGCTCGGGGCGGATCGCCTCGCGCAACCGCAGCATCGCGGGAATCTCGGTTTCCATCGTCGTGTTGGAACTCGGCACGATCTGGCCGATGCGGTAGGTCTTGCTCATGACGGGAGGCTCCGTGTCGGTAAGGGTGGGGCGGCCCGCTGGCGCGGGATCGCCTGGTTTCGAGCAAAGTCTAGTGTGTACATTTGAAAATGACAATGGGTCAAAATGATTTCATCCGGATGCGTATCGTTTTTGTACGGGTGTTATTCAGGATTTATTGGTGTTTTCCCGAATGAGGCGGCGACCGGGAATAATCCCCTTGTCCTGAATAAATGGAGTGTGTACGCTACATAAACGCCATTCAATCCGCCCGTTCTCGTGCCGTGTTCGGCGACGGGCCCACGATCAGGAGATCCGCATGAGCAAACCCCGTATCGCAATCATCGGCGCCGGCCTCGGCGGCACGGCCGCCGCGGCGCTGCTGCAGCGCGGCGGCTACGACGTCGCGCTGTACGAGCAGGCGCCGGCGTTCTCGCGCCTCGGCGCGGGCATTCATCTCGGCCCGAACGTGATGAAGATCATGCGGCGCATCGGCTGCGAGGACGCGCTGGAGACCATGGGTTCGCACCCGGATTGCTGGTACAGCCGCGACTGGCAGACGGCCGACGTGCTGTCGCAAATTCCGCTCGGCGACTACGCGCGCCAGCACTACGGCGCGAGCTACCTGACCGTGCATCGCGGCGACTTCCATGCGCTGATGACGCAGGCGGTGACGCCCGGCACGATCCGCTTCGGCAAGCGACTCGCGTCGGTGGAGGACACGGGCGACGCGGTGCGCCTGACGTTCACCGACGGCAGCGTCGAGACGGCCGACATCGTGATCGGCGCGGACGGCGTGAATTCGCGGATCCGCGAGCACCTGCTCGGCGCGGAGCCGCCGCGCTATACGGGCTACGTCGCGCATCGCGCGGTGTTCCCGGCATCGCTGCTCGGCAACAAGCCGTACGACATGTGCGTGAAGTGGTGGTCGGAGGATCGCCACATGATGGTCTACTACGTGACCGAGAAGCGCGACGAGTACTACTACGTGACCGGCGTGCCGCAGGCCGAGTGGCCGGAAGGCGTGTCGATGGTCGACAGCAGCCGCGATGAAATGCGCGAGGCGTTCGCCGGTTTCCACGCCGACATCCAGCATCTGATCGACGTGTCGCCGTCGATCACCAAGTGGCCGTTGCTCGAACGCGATCCGCTGCCGCTGTGGAGCCGCGGCCGTCTCGTATTGCTCGGCGATGCATGCCATCCGATGAAGCCGCACATGGCGCAGGGCGCGGCGATGGCAATCGAGGATGCGGCGATGCTCGCGCGCTGTCTCGACGAAGTCGGCATCGGCGATTACGCGGGCGCGTTCGCGCTGTACGAGGCGAACCGCGCGGCGCGCGCGTCGAAGGTGCAGCGCGTGTCGCACAACAACACGTGGCTGCGCACCAACGAGGATCCGGCATGGGTGTTCGGCTACGACGTGTTCGACGTGCCGCTCGTGTCGCCGTCGCCGTCGCGCGGCGGCGTGGCGGCCGTCGCCTGACGCGCACGCGGTGTCCGCGCCGGATGCCGCGCCGCCGTATCGGGGATCGACGCGGCGGTACGCGCGCATTTCGGCGTGTTATACGTGAGCGGTGTGCGCGACGCCGGCCGTCGCGAGCCGGCGGCCGTGCCCGCCGCCGGTCCCAGGTCCCGGCCCGCCGGTCTTCCGGCCCGCGCCCCGCATTCCGGATCCATTCATGTCCCATCCCGCTTCCCCGTCGCGGCCGCTCGCATTTCGCGTGAACGGCACGCCGCACACGTTCGCCGCTGCCGCGCCCGACGCGCCGCTGTTGCTGGTCCTGCGCAACGACTGCGCGCTCAACGGCCCGAAGTACGGCTGCGGGTTCGGGCAGTGCGGCGCCTGCACGGTGCTGGTCGACGGACAGGCGACGCGTGCGTGCGTCGTGCCGGCCGCCGCCGCGAACGGCCGCGACGTGACGACCCTCGAAGGGCTCGGCGCGCGCGACGCGCCGCATCCGATCCAGCGTGCGTTCATCGACGAGCAGGCCGCGCAGTGCGGCTATTGCCTGAACGGGATGATCATGAGCACGAAGGCGCTGCTCGACCGCAACCCGTCGCCGGACGACGCGGCGATCCGCGACGCGCTGCGCTTCAATCTTTGCCGCTGCGGCACGCATCTGGAGATCCTCCGCGCGGTGCATCGGGCCGCGCGCTATCTGCGGGACGACGGCGATGAAGCATGACCCGAGCGTGCCCGCGCAGCCCGAAGCCGCTGCGAACGAGGTGCGGCGCGATGACGTGACGGCCGGTTCGGCGCGGCGTGCGGACGACGCGGCGCACATGCACCGCGCGCGCTACGCATGGCCGCTCGGCGATGCGCGTGCGCAGGCGTCGTTCGATGTCGAAACACGGACCGCCGCCGATGGGCGGATGACGACGTGGCGCTATCGCGCGCAGGCCGGCGCGACACCCGCGACACCCGATGCGCAGCGTCCGGCGGCGGCGGGTGGAGCATCGATTGCGTCGTCGTCGCCGTTCGTCTATCGACATGCGCGGACGTCGATCGAGATGGCCGACGTCCACCACGCGATTCCCGGCCATGCACACGCATTCGCGCGCGAATCGTTCGTCGACGAACTGGCCGGTACGCTGAAGCGCGATCCGGTCGCATTGCGTCTGCAGCATCTCGATGCGTCGCACGATGCGGGGCCGCGCGAGATCATCCGGATGGTCAGCCAGCGCGCCGCGTGGGGCGAACCGGCCGCGGCCCGTGCGCCGGCGCACGACCGCCTCAGCGGGCGCGGCTTTGCATTCGACGGTGCGGGTGCGCTCGATGCGCCGTCCGCGGACGAACACCCGCAAGCCGATGCGGACCGTGACGTCCCCCCGCACTGGTCCGCGTGGGTCGTCGATCTCGACGTCGATCGCACGACGGGCGACGTCGCGGTGCGCCGCGTCGTCGCCGGGCAGGGCGCGGGCGAGCCCGGGCACGCGTCGATGGCGGGCTTGCCCGCGTGGCAGATCGAGGCGGCGATTTCACGCGTGATGGGCGCGCGGCTGTCCGCGCGGCCGGCGCATGACGAGACCGGCGGCGATGCCGCGCCGGACGCGCTCGCGCATGAACTCGTTGCGTTCGACGACGCAGCGCCAAACGCCGGTCACGCCCGGTCGCTGTCGGCATATGACGCACAACGGATCGAACAGGCGGCCGCGCCGGCCGCGGCCGCGATCGCGAATGCGCTGTATGACGCGACGGGCGTGCGTTTTCGCGCACCGCCGTTCGACCCCGCGCGCATTCGCGACGCGCTGGCCCGGCCGGAGCCGGTTGCTTCAGGTGAGCGCCGTTCCGGCACGCCGCGCCGTGCGTCGTCGCGCTGGCGCCGCTGGCTGGCCGGCGGTGGCGTGGGCGGGGTGGTCGGCGGGCTGATCGGGCTGGCCTGCGCGATCCTGCCGGGCCCGGCGTCGATCGCACCCATCGCACCCGGCGGCGCGGACAGCGCGATGTGGAGCGCGGCGACGCTCGCGCGCGGCCGCCTGATCGCGCTCGCCGGCGATTGCGCGGTCTGCCATACCGCACCCGGCGGCGCGACCAACGCGGGCGGTCTCGCGCTCGACACGCCGTTCGGCACGATCTACACGACCAACATCACACCCGATCCGGAAACCGGTATCGGCGCATGGTCGTATCCGGCGTTCGCGCGCGCGATGCGCGAAGGCATCGGCCGCGACGGCTCGCATCTGTATCCGGCGTTTCCGTACACCGCGTTCGCGAAGCTGAGCGAGCCCGACCTGCTCGCGCTCTACGCGTACCTGATGTCGCAGCCGCCGGTGAAGCATGCGCCGCCGAAGACGAAGCTGCCGTTTCCGCTCGACCAGCGGCGCCTCGTCGCCGGATGGAACGGGCTGTTTCACGACGCGCGGCCGTTCGCGCCGGACCCGGCGCGCTCCGCGATGTGGAATCGCGGCAAATATCTGGTCGACGGCGCCGGACACTGCGGCGCGTGCCATACGCCGCGCAACGCGCTCGGCGCGGAACGGGGCGGGCGCGCGTACCTGGCCGGCGGCGAGGCCGAGGGCTGGGTCGCGCCGCCGCTCGTCGCGTCGCCGGCGTCGCCGGTGCCGTGGACCGAAGGCGCATTGTTCGACTACCTGCGCACCGGCTTCTCCGCGCAGCACGGCGTCGCGGCCGGGCCGATGGCGCCGGTCGTCGCGGGGCTCGCGGCGCTGCCGGTATCCGATGTCCGGGCGATTGCCCACTATCTGACCTCGCTGTCGCCGCCCGTCGATGCGGCCGCGGCCGCCGACGCGGCGACCCGCCATGCGCACGGTGCGGAAGCCGTCGCGACGCTCGGCCTCGAGAGCGGCCGGCGCGCGTTCGACGCCGCGTGCGCGGTCTGTCACGCGGAATCGGGCGGGGTCGGGCATTTCGGCGTGCGTCCGCTGATGGGGCTGAACACGAGCGTCAGCCAGGCGGCGCCCGACAACCTGCTGCGCGTGCTGCACGACGGGATCGACCATCCGGCCACCGACGGGCTCGGCTACATGCCGGGCTTCCGCGACGCGTTCGACGATCGGCAGATGGCCGAGCTCGCCGCGTACATCCGCGCGCGCTATGCGCCCGGCCAACCGACGTGGCGGAATCTGGAGGACGCATCGGCGAGAATCCGGCACGCGCGCGCGCACTGACCGGCGCACCGGCGATGCCGATGGATGGCCCGATACCGCGCGGCAACCGGGAAAAGCGACACGTGGCGCAACGGCGGGCGCGCCGCAGGCCGTAAATCTTGCCGGTGGCGCGTCATCGTTTAACCATTCGAAACAATGTGTTCATCGAAAAGGGCATGATCTCCGGCGATCGGGCAGGCATACTGTCGCCTATGTTGCTCAATGCCGTCGAATCGACGTGCGCTTGCCCCCCATGTCCATCCCTGTACCTTTTCGATCCCTGCGAGGGTTGACCATCGCTGCTGCTGCATGCTTGCTCGCCGCGTGTTCGACCGCTTCCGACGTGACCACGACGTCGAACCCGAACGTCTTCACCGTGACGACGCGCACGCTCGGCGTGTCGACGACGTGGGCCGACGCCCATGAAAAAGCCGTCAACGAAGCCGCCAGCTACTGCACTCAGCGCGGCATGCGCGCGAGCCTGAAGCAGGAGTCGGTGACCGCTGGCCGTCGCGTCGACGCGCGCTCCGAACTCGCGTTCGAGTGTCATCCGACCTTCGAGACGGCGTCGAACCCGCGCGGGTAAGCGCCGCGTCGCCCGCGCGGCCGTCGTCTCCGCGCCCGCGCTGCTCCGGATGTGAACCGACCCGCGATGCCGTTGACGGGCATCGCGGGTCGGCGCACGTCCGTCGGCTGCGTTACGCGGGCTGCGCTTCGTACAGCTTCACGCACGCGGAGAAGTCGAGCGTGCCGAGCCCCTGCTGGCTCATCGACTGATAGAGCTGCTGCGCGAGCGCGCCCATCCACACCGGCTGCCGTGCATTGCGCGCGGCTTCGGTCGCGAGTCCGAGATCCTTCAGCATCAGGTTCGCGGCGAAACCGCCCGCGTAGCCGCGCGCGGCGGGCGCCGCGTCGTTCACGCCCGGGTACGGGTTGTACGTGTCCGAACTCCAGCAGCGGCCGGTCGACGTGTTGATGATGCCGGCCAGCACGGCCGGATCGATGCCGAGCGCGGCGCCGAGCGCCATCGCTTCCGACACGCCCATCATCGAGATCCCGAGCAGCAGGTTGTTGCAGATCTTCGCGATCTGCCCGGTGCCCGTGCCGCCGCAGTGCACGACGTTCTTCCCCATGTCGAGCAGCACCGGACGGATGCGTTCGAACAACGCGCCTGCCGCGCCGACCATGAAGGTCAGCGTGCCGGCCTGCGCGCCGCCGGTGCCGCCCGACACCGGCGCGTCGGCGAGCGGGAAGTCGCGCTGCGCGGCGGCCTCGGCCACCGCGCGCACGGTGCCCGGGTCGATCGTGCTGCAGTCGACGAACGTCGCGCCGGCGCGTGCGCCGGCCAGCACGCCGTCGTCGCCGAGGTAGACCGCGCGCACGTGCTGCGCGGCCGGCAGCATCGTGATGACCAGCGATGCGCGGGCGGCCGCGTCACGTGGCGACGCCGCCGCCGTCGCGCCCGCGCGCACCGCGGCGTCGACCGCCTGTGCGTCGAGGTCGAACACCGTCAGCGCGTGACCGGCCTTGAGCAAGTTGGCGGCCATGGGGCCGCCCATGTTGCCGAGCCCGATGAATGCGATTTCCATGTGCAGGCTTCCTGTATCAGCGCAGCGCGATCGTCGTGTTCACGCCGCCGGCTGTCGCATCGTCGTCGAACCAGCGCGCGGTGACCGTCTTGGTCTGCGTATAGAACTGCACGACCTGCTTGCCGTACGGACCGAGATCGCCGAGCTTCGAGCCGCGCGAGCCGGTGAAGCTGAAGTAGGGGACCGGCACCGGGATCGGGATGTTGATGCCGACCTGGCCGACGTCGATCTCGCTCTGGAACTTGCGCGCGGCCGCGCCGCTCTGCGTGAACAGACCCACGCCGTTGCCCATCGGGTTGCGGTTGACGAGCGCGATCGCGTCGTCGAGCGTGTCGGCTTCGAGCACGACCACCACCGGCCCGAAGATTTCTTCCGTATAGATCGACATGTCGGTCGTCACGCCCGAGAAGATCGTCGGGCCGACGAAGTTGCCGTGCTCGTAGCCCGGCACCGCCACGTCGCGGCCGTCGAGCAGCAGCGTCGCGCCTTCCTTCACGCCCGCGTCGATCAGCGACAGGATGCGTGCCTTCGCGGCCTTCGACACGACCGGGCCGACGTCGGTGCCGGCCTCGGCGCCCGCATTAACCTTCAGCGCCTTCGCCTTCTCGACCAGATCGGGCAGCCAGTCGCGCGCGCGGCCGACCAGCACGACGACCGAGGTCGCCATGCAGCGCTGGCCGGCCGCGCCGAAGCCCGCGCCGACCAGCGCGTTGATCGACTGCTCGCGGTGCGCATCGGGCAGCACGACCGCGTGGTTCTTCGCGCCCATCATCGACTGCACGCGCTTGCCGTGCTGGCTGCCGAGGTTGTACACGTGCGTGCCGACGCGCGTCGAGCCGACGAACGAGATCGCCTTGATGTCCGGGTGCGTGCAGAGACGATCGACCACGGCCTTGCCGCCGTGCACGACGTTCAGCACGCCCTGCGGCACGCCGGCCTCGATCGCGAGCTCGACGAGCTGCATCGTCGACAGCGGATCCTGCTCCGACGGCTTCAGCACGAACGTGTTGCCGCACACGATCGCCATCGGGAACATCCACAGCGGGATCATGCCGGGGAAGTTGAACGGCGTGATGCCCGCGCACACGCCGATCGGCTGGCGCAGCGTGTAGGTATCGACGCCGCCCGCGACGTTCTCCGCGAATTCGCCTTGCTGCAGCGTGCCGATCGAGCACGCATGCTCGACCACTTCGAGGCCGCGGAAGATGTCGCCCTGCGCGTCGGGCAGCGTCTTGCCTTGCTCGGCCGTCAGCGTGTGCGCGATCCGTTCGAGATTGCGGCGCACCAGGTCCTGGAACTTCAGCATGATGCGCAGCCGCGCGCCGATCGGCGTCGTCTTCCAGGTCTGGAACGCGCGCTGCGCGGATGCGATCGCGGCATCGACCTCGTCGAGCGTCGCGTACGGCACGCGGCCGATCGTTTCCTGCGTCGCGGGGTTGACGATGTCGCCCCATTCGGTGCTTTGCGATTCGACGAACGCGCCGTCGATCAGCAGCTTGGCGGTGGGCAGGGCGAGGGTGGTCTGGGGAACTGCGGCGTTCATGGAATTCTCCGGGAAACGGTGTGGCGAAGAAAAAGGGGGACTCGCGTCCGCCGCGCGTTCAGCCACGGCGGACGGCAGGTCGAAGAGGAATCGGCGCGATGCGGGCCGGTGCGCTCATGCGCGCGCCGGCCGCATCAGCGCGGTACAGGCGAGCGCGAACACGCCGAAGCCGACGAGGTACGCGATCACGTAGTGCGGCTGGCCGCCGCCGGCCTTGAGCAGCGACGTCGCGATCATCGGCGCGAAGCCGCCGCCGATCACGCCGGCGAGCTGCACCGACAGCGAGATGCCGCTGTAGCGGATCTCCGCCGGGAACTGCTGCGCGAACAGCAGCGACTCCGGCGCATAGAGAATCGGGAACACGACGCCGAGGCCGAGCACGATCGCCCACCATGCGTACGAGGTCTGCTGCGTGCCGAGCATCATGAAGAACGGCGCGGCGAACGCGCACATCAGCACGAGGCCGATCGCGAACATCCGGCGCTGGCCGATGCGGTCGCTCAGATGCCCGCACAGCGGCATCGTGACGAGCGACAGCGCGGCGCCGGCCGTGATCGCGTGCAGCATGTCGGCCTTCGGCAGATGCAGCTGCTGCGTCGCATACGCGAGCGCGAACGTGACCACCATGTAGAACCACGTGTTCTCGGCGGCGCGCGCGCCGACGATCGTCAGCACCTCGCGCGGATGGCGGCGCAGCGCGGCCGTTACCGGCGACTTCTCGGCCTTGCCCTGGCGCTGCATCTTCTCGAAGTCCGGCGATTCCGGCACCTTCGCGCGGATGAACCAGCCGAGGCCGACCAGCGCGATGCTCGCGAGGAACGGCACGCGCCAGCCCCACGACAGCATGTCGGCGTCCGGCAGCGCGGCCACCGCGGCCATCGCGACCGACGACAGGATCAGCCCGAGCCCGACGCCCGTCTGCGGCAGGCTGCCGAACAGCCCCTTGCGGCCCTGCGGCGCGTGCTCGACGGCCATCAGCACCGCGCCGCCCCATTCGCCGCCGACCGCCATCCCCTGCAGGAAGCGCATCGCGATCAGCAGTGCGGCGGCCCAGTAGCCGATCCGGTCGTACGACGGAATCAGCCCGATGATCATGCTCGGCACGCCCATCAGCAGCAGCGTGATCATCAGCATCGACTTGCGGCCGATGCGGTCGCCGAAGTGGCCGAACACGATGCCGCCCATCGGCCGGCCGATGAAGCCGACCGCGAACGTGCCGAACGCGGCGAGCGTGCCGACGACCGGGTCCAGCGACGGGAAGAAGATGCGGTTGAACACGAGCGCGGCGGCGGTGCCGTAGAGGAAGAAGTCGTACCACTCGATCGTGGTGCCGGCCATGCTGGCCCAGCCGGCCAGCAGGTAGTGCCTCGCGGTGCGGGCGGGCGCCGGCGTCGCGATGGCTGCATGCTCATCGAGGGTGGATCGCGTCTGCATGGTGTCTCCGAATTTATTGCCCGCGGCTCATGGTCCGCAGGTCACGGTCGAGTATAGTTATGCGCGGATCCATGATGTACCGACAAGAAAACCGGTTGGATGTGCATTTATGCATATCGACGGCCGGCCCCGAGACGCCTGCTTTTTCCCGCCGATGCGACACGCCACCGAGCCGGTTTCCGGCAACCTGAACTGGGACGACCTGCGCTTCTTCCTCGAAGTCGCCCGCACGCAGCGCGCGAGCGGGGCGGCGAAGCGGCTCGGGGTCGACTACACGACCGTCGCGCGGCGCATTCGCGCGCTCGAGACCGCGATGGGCACGCTGCTGTTCGACAAGTCGCGTTCCGGCGGCTTCACGCTGACGGCCGAGGGGCAGCGCCTCGTCGCGTATGCGGACGCGATGGAGACGACCGTGCAGTCTGCGTGCGACCAGGTCGCGAACACCGGCGAGGCGCTGTCGGGCCACGTGCGGATCGGGTCGACCGAAGGGTTCGGCTGCTTTTTCCTCGCGCCGCAGCTCGCGCGGTTTCGCGTCGCGCACCCGCACGTGACGGTCGACCTGCTGCCGGTCCCGCATTTCGTCAACCTGCCGAAGCGCGAGGCCGACCTCGCGATCACGCTCGAGCGGCCCGAACGCGGGCCCTACGTGGTCACGAAGCTGTGCGACTACCAGTTGCGGCTCTACGCGACGCGCGACTATCTGGCGAACCATCCACCGATCGACTGCACCGACGATCTCGCGCGGCATGCGTTCATCAGCTACGTCGACGATCTCGCGTTCAGCAGCGAGTTGTTGTACCTGGAGCGCGCGGTGCCCGGCGCGACGGCCGGGCTGCGCACGACGAGCGTGATCGCGCAGGTGTTCGCGGCGCTGCAGGGCGGCGCGCTCGCGATCCTGCCGTGCTTCATGGCGGCCACGCAGCCGGCGCTGGTGCCGGTGCTGCCGGACGACGTGGTGGTCACGCGCTGCTTCTGGCTGACGTGTCGCGAGGACCTGCGCAAGCTGCGGCGCGTGACGGCGCTGTGGGATTACCTGCGCGCGGCGGCGGACGCGAACCGGGCGTTGCTGATGGGGGAGTCGGAGGCGTTGCGATTCGTCGGGGATTGAGCGCAGCGGTGTGTCACGGGCGATTCGTCCCGTGTCGCTTGATGGATTTCGTGCCGCGTGCCGGTTTGACATAGTGACTTCGCGGGGCGGGCGCGCATGTGGCGGCCCGGTGTCCCGCGTTTCCCGTCATCCGGAGGTGTGCCATGAAAAAGAAGACAGCAATCCTGATCATCGCGGCCGACGCCGACCCCACGGGGCTCGCGGTCGGCCAGACCATCAGCGGAAGCGGCAGCATGGGCCGTGTCGGCATGAAGATCACGAGCGTGAAGCAACAGACTGGCTTTGCCGACCGGCCCTATGTCATCGAAGTCGCGACACTCGCGCCGACGTGGTTCGACGACGCCAATCCGATCACGACGATCAGCTACAACAACGAACGCAATCGGGCCGCGGTGACGACCTGCACGTTCACGTCGTGACCGCCATCCGCGCACGCGGTCGGCGTCAACGCGCGCAACCGAGCCGGTCCGCGAGCGCGTGGAGATCCTCGACGTCGAAGTCCCACGCGTCGTCGGCTTTCAGGTCCGTCGTCTGGTTCGGCCCATGCTCGGTCGGCCGCAGCACGAACGCGGTCGCGAGCCCGAGTTGCCGCGCGGCGGCCAGATCGCCGTTGTGCGCGGCGACCAGGCACAGCTCGGCCGGCTCGAGACCGAGAATCTCGACCGCTTCGGTATAGACCTTCGGCGACGGCTTGTATGCGTGCGCGACTTCGGCGCCGAGAATCGCGTCCCACGGCAGGCCCCCGTGCTTCGCGACGTCGACCATCAGCCGGATATTGCCGTTCGACAGCGGTGCGATCACGTAGCGCCGTTTCAGCCGCTGCAGCGCCGCGACGGAATCGGGCCACGGATCGAGCCGGTGCCACGCAAGGTTGAGCGCGTCGATCTCCGCGTCGGGCACGCCGTCGATCCCGTAGCGGTCGAGCGTGCGCACGAGGTTCTCGCGATGCAGCACGTCGAGCCGCACGTAGCGCCGGCGCCCGCTGCGGATTTCCTCCATCGACGGCGCATATTCGCGGCGCCACGTATCGGCGAATTCGAACGGATCGCGATCCGGCGCATGGCGCGCCAGGAACTCGGTGGCTTCGCGCGCGACGCCGTTTCTCCAGTCGACGATCGTTCCGAACACGTCGAAAACGAGCGCCTTGATGTCGGCAGGGTTCGTCATGGGATTCCGTGAAGGTCGGTCGAGGGGGACGCGACGCGCACCGTGGCGGCTACGCGCGACGCCGGTTCGAATGACATTGAATCACGTATCCGCGAAGGCGGCTCGCTGCGTCGTCGCGCTGGCGGCGCGCGGTGCGGCATCGAGGGTGCATGACGGGGAGGGCGGGGGAAGCCGGTGTTGCAGCGCCAGTCACGGGCCTTCGGCCATGACCTTCGGCACATTCCGGCCCGCGTGCGCGGCGCCTACGCTGGGCAGGTCGCCGGTGCGTGCCGGCGGCGTTCCTCAACCAACCGACAAGGACATGCCATGCCGACCATTTCAGTCTACGGGTTCAATCCGGACGGCGGCCCGAGCGCGCTCAGCGCGCAAGCCACGCGCGACAACCTCAACGAGGACCATCCGACGTGGGCCGTGACGCTGGCCTACACCGCGAGCACCACGACGGCCGCCTTCACGTCGGCCACGGCGTCCGACGCGGATCTCAGGGCCGCGCTGGAGACGGCGTATCCGTCGGCAAGCTACCACGTGGTCTAGGTAGCGTCGTCGCCCGCCCGGGCCGGGCGGCTCGGGCGGGTCATGTCGCGCAGCTCGCATGGGTCGGACCGGGCACACCGGTCGCGATTCCGGCGTCGATGCGTGTCGCGTTCGCACCGGAATCGCTGCCCGTGCGGGCGGGCAGGCCGCAA